>CANKXQ010000189.1 GCA_947487745.1 Spartobacteria bacterium
CGCGATCACGAATGCTGCGGGCGTGCACGAGAGATGGAGCGCTCGAGTCGGGGTTCGTGGTGGAGCCATGGCCCACGATAATGAGGGCGCTTTGGGAGAGATTTTTTTTCATTCGAGGAGTTCGGCGCAAACTTTGGCGGCGTCGAAATGTTTCTCTGCATACGCTCGGGCGGCTTCCGAGTGATGCGAATAATTTCCAGAAATTTCATCCAGGGCAGCGGCAGCCTGCTGTGGCGTATCGAAGGCAATGACCCCTGAGCCTGACGGCAAGTAGTCGCTCCAACCTGTATCCTGAACGACGACGGGCTTGCCAGCGGCCAGGTAGCAGGCGCTACGGCAACTGAACCAGCCGCTGCGCGAACGCACATAGCCGTTTTTGGCGATGCTCCATTCACCCTTTGAGTGGGATAGGAAATCCCGGTAGGTGGTGTAGTCGGGCAGGTGGGTATCCGGCTCGATGATGTGCCAGCCTTTGGATTCGAGCATTTCCGTGGGACGCTTGCTTCCGATCCCCTGCCCCATGGCGAGGACGAATTTTTCCTTCGTCATGCCCGGCAGATCGAGGAAACGCTCGAACTCGATATCCTTCTGGCCGTATTTCTGGCCGTTGTAATCCTTCGGCGCATAGCTCGCCCAATTCATCACGGTGGTCCAAGCACCGTTGGCGATGTGGTTTTTTTCCGAAGACGAAAAATCGTGCCAATACTCCAGCGCGATCGGCTGCACGGTAGGGCGCCAGTTAAAGCCCGCCGTGGGCACCTCGCACCCCGGCTTGCCGATGTTCAGACCAAAAGAATAATGCCGCTCGTGCGCGGCGACCCGCTTGGCGTATTCCGAGGCGGGATCCGCCGCCAAGCCGATCTGGGTAAACATGGGATCGCCATCCAAAAAAAGTTTCATCGGAATACGCGAAGTCTCATCGCGCAGCCAGCAGGCGCCGGACACATTCGCGAGGACATCCGCCGAAGCGATGATTTTTTCCGCTTCGGCCGCGCTCGCGACGCCGTGGTATTTCTCATCCGCGACATTCCGGTAAATCCAGCGGTCACCCATGCCAAACTGCTCCATGACACGGGCCAGATAGGCCGTGTTGTGGGAGCAATCCGCACTGGGCTCCATTTTAACCGGGTCGTAGGCCCAGGCTCCCGTATCCTCAAGATACCAGACATCATGGCCAAGGGCTCGAAAGCCGAGTGCGTATTGAATATAATCCCATGTGACCCCTCCGAAGGCATACTGCCCGATCAACCCGGTAACGATAATCCTCATTTGCATGCAAACTAGCGTTCAGAGTCGTCGGCGACAAGGTTCCCGATGGAAACGCGTGAATGGCAGTGTTGCGCTTCCCCGCAGCTTGTCTTTAAATAAAAGCGCATGAATCGTTTTTCCATCGCCCTATTGGGAGCAATGTTGCTGCTGTTCAGCGGATGCAACAAACCATCCGCCCCTCAACCACCTCCAGTTGCGGAACCAACACCCGCCCCGACTCCCACCCCGTTGCCCGTGATCAATGTGGGAGTCTTTCTTCCTTTGAAAGGTCTCGGGCAGGGCAGTGCGAATGAAGTGCTGAACGGACTTGCCATGGGCGCCGAGGAGGTCAATGCCGGAGGCGGCGTCATCGGCCATGTGCTCCGGCTTGTGGTCCGCGACACCCGCGCAGAGCCTGCGCGCGCGGAAAAAGCCGTGCGCGATCTGGTGAGCGAAGACAAGACAGTCGCATTGATCGGAGGCCTGTCCGCAGGCAGTGCCGAGGCTGCCATGGCGGCGGATGAGATTGGTATCCCACTGCTGGCACTCGGCTCCACGATGCCCGGCATTCCATCACGCGAGCCCTGGATTTTTCGCATCTGCCAGACGGATTTCCACTCCGGCCGGGTCATGGCAAAGTTCGCGGCAACGCTTGGAGCCAAGCGGGCGCTCGTGCTCTACGACCCTGCTGACGAATTTTCAAAAAGCCTGGCGCTGGCGTTTGGAAAGCAATTCAAGCGCAAGCCAGACGCCCGCATCGCCGGCGAGGCCTTTGCCACAGGCACGGTGGATTTCACCAAGCACCTCCAGACGATCAAAAAGAAAAACCCGGATGTCATCTACCTCCCCCTCCCCGCCGATCAGGCTGCTCCGATCCTACGGAAAGCCCGCGAACTCGAACTCACATTGCCATTCCTCGGAACGGCGAATTGGGACTCACTGGAGTTTCCCGCGATGGTTGGAGAATCCGGTAACAACACCTATTTTCCCGGTCGATTCAACCCGGATGACCCTTCGGATGCGGTTCAGCTCTTTCTCGAAGTCTATGAGCGCAAAAACGGCGCCTCCCCGTCCGCGTCAGCCGCGATGGGCTATGATGCCTTGGTGGTTTTGGCGGATGCCATTCGCAGGGCGAATTCCACAGAGCCTCAAAAACTCCGCGAAGCCTTGGGAAGCACGCAATCATTTCCAGGCCTGACCGGAGACATCACCACAGATCCCGAACTTGCACGCCCCCAGTCCGTGCCCCTGCTGAAACTCGACGCCGGAAAAATCAGCTTCCTCGAAATGATCGAGACAAACTAAAGCAGGAAAGCCCACCTCCTCAAGGCGCAGGCTGAATCAACTCGACTTCGTAGCCATCCGGTGCGTCGACAAAAGCAAGCACCGACCCGCTCGATGTCTTGTGAGGTCCATCGCTGAGAGGATAACCCAAAGCGGCCGCATGTTTGGCAAAGGCCTCCATATCCTCCACCCCAAAAGCCAGATGAGTGAGATCCGGACCGACCACGACGGGACCGCTTCCGTCATATTTGCAGATTTCGATGAGCGCCTCGCTGCCGGGCGCTTTCAAAAAAACCAATTCCGAGCCGCGGTCACTTTTCTTGCGACTGACCTCTTCGAGTCCGAGAACCTCGCGGTAGAAGTGGAGAGTTTTTTCAAGATCGGTGACACGGTAACGAGTATGAAGAAATTTTGTGACCATGAACAACAGGATAGGCGCGCTGAAGCGGCAAAGCCAAGATGACAATTTCGGTGATTTTTCCTCAGAGCACTCAGTGATTTTTTCAAAAATCCGTTTTCGCCTTCAGGGAACGCGCGTAGGATTTCATTAGATGCCATGAAACAAAAAATCCTGCTCGTTGACGGACACAGCATGATTTTCGACTGGGAAGACCTTGCCTCGCTGCATAGGCGCAATACCGCAGCAGCGAGAGAGGAACTCATTCGGAGACTCACTGGTCTCCAAGACAACTCGGACTGGACAGTCGCCGTTGTCTTTGACGGAACCGGCACGAAGGCATCGAGCGACGGCACGCCGCACGGCATCGCCGTTTTTTATTCGAAGTCCGGACAGACAGCCGATTCCATCATCGAGCGCCTGGCCGCAAAGTATGCCAAAGACCACGAGGTCACGGTTGCCACAAACGACCGCATGGAGCGCACGACCGCCGAGGCCTTCGGCTCCCTGACCATCTCAGGTCTACAACTCAGCGCCCAAATCGAATCTGCTCACAGTGCCGTGCAAGATACAATCCGTCGGCTCCGCCGCTGATTTTTTTTTAATAAAATCTTGCGCACCGGCCGCAGCGTCCCTAATTTTACCACTCCT
>CANKXQ010000190.1 GCA_947487745.1 Spartobacteria bacterium
GAGGGACGAGGAGTAGCGGACCCGGGTTTCTAGTCCGCCTGCGACAGCTCGCGACCAAACCATGTGCATCTTGCTGGATACGATTCCAAAAACGCCGGGCTCAGCTTGGTAAACAGCGATTGCGGAGTTTGTGATGATTGCGGATGACGTGATGAAACCGATAGGAATGTATTCTCGGTTTTCTGAGGTGTGAAGAGGCACCAAAAGAGCAATGCCATCTTGATGGCGGACCTCTCCAAACTGGTGGGACCGGGCTGCTAGGCGGTTGGTCGCGTCACGGTCGCTGTCCTCACGATGCGCTCTCACAGCCGCAATTCTACCTGCAACGAAGGGAATCTCTGAAGCCTCACGAAGCTCAGCGTCACTAATCCAAAGACAGAAGCGACCCTTGCCATCAATAAACTCTTCAGTCCCAAGGAGCCGGCGGACAAACTTGCCAGCGGACGGATGGCTACCCAGCAACGAATCGCGTTCGTCAGGACGGAGCATCAGCCCTCCTCCATCATTCGGCATATTTCCGAAATCGCATGGTGGCATGGCCGAGATGGAACTTCTACGCTTATGCACAAACATGTTCCTGCCAGCGACCAAGTAGGGATTAATGTTTTCGACGCTTCTGACCACGGTAGATCCGAATAGGCGTTTTGGATGATTCCGAGGCTGGCGGATTCCGATGATGACGCAGGTCACGCCTGCGTTCGCCTTCGCGCTGTTAACCCATTTGAATGCCTGATAGGCGAAATGAAACTCCAAGTCATTCAAGACATGCGGCCACAGCAACGCCACCTGCTCGCCTTGACAGACGGAATTTGTTGCCACAAACGCGACTGCCGCGTTGGTCTGGCGAACATAGGCTGCGGCTTTCAGAAAGAAACACGCGATGTAATCAAGGTTCTTATGCCCATCCAAACTGCCCGCGACACGAACCACGTCTAACTTCTGCTCGGCAGTTTGCTTCCTGGCTCCGTAGTAAGGTGGATTTCCCAAAACGAAAATCTCGTAGCTAGCTTCATTGGGGCACACTTCCTGCCATTCGCGTTGCAGAGCATTGCCACAAACAATCTTCGCGCCGTCCTTCAGCGGCAAAGACGCTGGGGCTTTTCCAAACACGGCTTCGAACTCGATATTCATCTGATGCTCGGCGAGCCAGAGAGCCAGAATCGCGACTTCATGCGCGAAGTCATCCAGCTCGATGCCGTAGAACTGGCTGACCTGAATGCCGGAGAGCGACAACGGCATCTGGACGGCCATGCGTTGCAGCTCCTGAAAGACCGCCATTTCCAGCCGCCGCAGTTCCTTGTAGGCAATGATGAGGAAATTCCCCGAGCCACAGGCCGGGTCGAAGATCCGCAGCCGATAGATGCGGGAAAGTAGTTTGTTGAGCTTGGCCTCTGAGCCTTTGGCTTTCTCGAACTCGGCATACAGTTCATCCAGAAACAAGGGCCGGATGACCTTCATGATGTTTGGCACGGAGGTGTAGTGCATGCCCAGCTCAGCACGCTTCTCGTCATCCACCACGCCCTGAAACATGGAGCCGAAAATGTCGGGATTGATTTCCTTCCAGCTCTTCGTGCCCAGCTCGATGAGTTTTTGCCGGGACTTGGTGGAGAACACGGGGACAGCCGATTGCCGGGCGTGGGTGTCGCTGAACAGACCGCCATTCACATAGTCGAAGCCGACAAGGTGCTGTGGCGTTTTCGACCGGGCTTTCTTCTCTGTATTCAGATGGAGGAAGAGCTGCTTGAGAAAGTCGACAAGGTCGGAGCCGTCCGGCTGGGTGTAACTTTCGACCGCACCGGTGAAGGCTTTGTCCGGGAAAATGCCCGTGTCCTCGGCAAAGTAGCAAAACAGCAGGCGGGTGAGGAATACATTGAGGGCGTGGCGTTCCTCGCGGGTCTTGGGCGGATTGTCGGCCCGGATGAGGTCGTAGAGTTTCGCCATGTTCTCCGCCGCTTTCACATCGGCCTCAGCTTCCGCATGGAAGGTGCTCTTCTCCATCCCCGCCAGCGGGAGGAAAAAAGTGTAGTGCTCGTGCAGGTTGCCGATGGGGAACTCCACGGTGTCGCGTCGCTTCGTGTCGAAGGCGGCGAGTGTCTTGAAGTCGGTGGCGATGAGGAAGCGCGGCTTGTTCGCGGCGATGCGGGAATCTTTTTGCGCTGCTTCAATCGCCTGCATCGGCGTGGCTGCTTTGTGGAGGTCGGCGCGGAGCGGCTCGAAATACGCCTTGGTCTTGAGCAGTGTGCAGCCTTCCTTCTTCGCCACATTCAACGCGCCGCCTTTCAAGCGGGCGATGGTTGCCTTGGGCGCACCGAAGCAGGTGAGGAAATCGTAGATAAACTCGGCGGGCTTCACCGAAGCGGAAAGCCGGGTGGTATTTTCGACGATTTGAGCAAGTGTTACGCGGCTAGACATAGGAATGAAGAAGAGGGAATCTGCGTGCTGTAGAAAAGCTGGAGGGGGAGCGCAGCGATTTTGTTCTGCGCTCCGCTCTGGACCAGCGAAGGGACTTATTGAAACCTTTCGAACGAAGGGTCGTCGAAGCGGAGTCTGGCATATCCAAAAGCAGTATCTTCGGCTTGGGAAATTTTATGGCGGCCTTGTTCGGAGAGGTGATAGCAGACTCGGCGGCGGCGGACTTGGTTTTTGCGGGCTTGTCAAAAAAATTCATGATTGCTTTGCAAAGATGCTGCAAGGAGCCGGTTGGTTAACTTGGAGAATTCCGGCGTCTCGGCTGCGGGCAGCGCGAGGAGGCGGCGCATGTCGGCGAGATCGCTCCGGTGCTGTTTGCAGGCGCGCTCGTAGGTGGCACGGGTTTTCGTGCAGACCAGCGTGTAGGGGCGGCCTTTGCGCTCGGTGACATGGGTCATGTCGAGGCCGAGTCGCTCGATGGTTTGGTGGATTGTTTGCCGTTCTTGCTGGTTGATGCGGAAACGATGGACCTGCCGCACGGGATCGCGCGCGAAGAGTTCGAGTTCGCGGAGTTCGGGCGAGCGCTGGCTCCCAACGGAAACCTGCTGCGCCCAATCAACGGGAGCGGGCGGTGGATTTTCGCTCCGGCCCAAGTAAAATACCGCCGCGTGTTGCCAAAGAGGATTCACCAGTTCGGCAGGCGGGCGGGTGGCAGCGGCAAAAGCGGATTCGAGCGCGGGAAGAAGTGTTGCTTCGACATGAAGCAGCAGAGGATTTTTTTCGGGCAGGGTGCTGGCTTGAGCGGCGTGTGCTGTGAAATGCGGGCTGGAGAGGAGTTCGAGAAAACGGGAGAATGTTGGCGCGTCGATCTTTTTGGAAGAGGCCTTTGCGGACCACCGGGCATTCTTGGCTGTGAGACTGTTTGATTTTTCGAGGGCAGCGAGAAGGTCACCGAGGAGAGGCTCGGAAAGTTGCACGGGATCGAGGGCGGCAAGGCGGTTCCAGAGGTCTATGGCGGCTCCGGGAAGGCACGGCGCGGTGCTTTCGAAATGTGCGGCAAGAAGGCGGCAGGCCGTCGCGGCGGGAAGAATGCGCACGCTGCCGAGGAGCGCTTCATTCTGCGAACCGTCGTAGGAATTGGGCGCAAGTTCG
>CANKXQ010000191.1 GCA_947487745.1 Spartobacteria bacterium
GCGCGTCGAACGCACGCTCCTCGCCGATGCTATTGCCGAAGGCGAAGCAAAGGGTCGTGCCGAGGGCGAAGCAAAGGGACGCGTCGAAGGCGAAGCGAAGGGCCGAGCAGAAGGTCGCACCGAGGGTGAATTACTCGGACAACAAAAAATTGCATTGAAAATGTTGCGCAAGGGACTCGGAGTTCAAGAGGTCGCCGATCTGCTTGAGATCGAGGCGGAAGAAGTGCTCCTGCTTTCGAGATTGCTCGCGGAATTCGGCCAGGCCGCCGAAGAACATTGCTCCCGCTGAAAGGCGAGGAGCGTATTTCAGGCGAGCCTGTTTGCAGAGTTTTTTGCCATGCCATATTTGCGCTGCGAATGCACCGCAAACCTTGCTCTTCCTCGTCCCTGCCCAGGCGCTCGGTTGTGTCCTCGGTGTTTAAAAAACCGCAGCCCGTTTTATACCTGATCGGATTTATTACTCCGAAAATAAAAATTGCAGTCCCCTTTCGGGTATAGTAAAAGGTTTTTGGAATAAATTTATACTCGATCGGGTATTTCCAATGAATGATCCATTGATTCAATTTGTAAAGGCCAAGCGCAAAGCCGTGAGAATGACCCAGCATGATCTTGCCGATCGGGCTGGAGTTGGCCTGCGGTTTATCCGTGATCTGGAGCAGGGTAAGGCCTCGCTGCGGCTCGACAAGGTCAACCAGGTTCTGGGTCTCTTTGGCCACCGGATGGCTCCGGCACCTTTCCGAGAGGCGGTGGATGATGAGAAAAGCTGAAATCCTTCTCCATAACAGGCCGGTCGGTGTGCTTGAGGAACTTGATCGCGGGTATCGTTTCACCTACTCGGCAGCTTATCTCAACGACCCGAATGCTGTTTCCGCCAGCCTCACACTCCCCTTGAGGGGCGAGCCGTTCGAGGACAAGCGGCTTTTCCCTTTTTTTGACGGACTCATTCCAGAGGGGTGGCTGCTGGAGATTGCCGAAAAGACCTGGAAGATCGACCCGCGTGACCGAATGGGGCTTTTGTTGGCCTGCTGCCGGGATTGCATCGGTGCCGCTGGAGTCGTGCCGATCGAGGAGGAGGCCGCACATGAATAATCCGCGCTGCAAAATATGCTTGGGTGTCATCGACGGTGAAGAAATGGACTTCCACGCCGCGTGCTGTCGCAGGCTATTTGGAAGCGCGCAGCCTCCGCAGCTTCCCTACTCATGGGCTGCACTGAATTCGATGGCCGAGCAGATTGTCCGCAGCCATGTCGCGGTTCCAGGCGTCCAGCCCAAACTTTCCCTGCATCTGGAATCAGGTGGAGCGCGCGCAGGCGGCCGATTCACTCTCGTCGGGCTCGAAGGTGGGTATATCCTCAAAACTCCAGTGGAACGATTCCCCCAAATGCCCGAACTTGAGCACCTCACCATGCGCATGGCGGCTTGCTTTGGCATTGAAACAGCTGACTGCGGATTGATAGCGATGCAGGACGGTCAGTTGGCTCTGGTCGTCAGGCGCATGGATCGGGTGGGGGTGCACAAGTTGGCCATGGAGGATATGTGCCAGTTGACTGATCGGATGACCGAGGAAAAATACCGAGGGTCGCTGGAGGCGGTTGGCAAAAAAATTCTCCAGCACTGCAGCCATCCTGGCCTTGATGCGCTGCGATTTTTCGAGGTCAACTTGTTCAGCTTTTTGACGGGGAATTCCGATATGCACCTCAAGAACTTTTCCCTGATTCGTTCCCAGGCTGGAGAAATCCGGTTCTCGCCGGCTTACGACCTGCTGCCAACCGTGCTCTTATTGCCCGAAGACACGAAGGAAAGCGCGCTGACCATGAATGGCCGTAAAAAGCGCCTCACCCGGCGGGATTTCTTCGCTTTGGGCAATGCTTTGGGATTGACCGAACGCCAGATCGCCAATGCACTACGCCGATTCGAAAAGGGGTTGAGCGCCGCAATCCCTCTCATCAGCGCCGGTTTCTGTTCGGAAGAAATGAAGTCACGCTACCAAGAGTTGGTCGAGCGGCGATGGGAACGGCTACAAGAAACTAACGCCCGGGATTAATGCCCCCAGCATAATCCAAGTGCGAATGTCCGGTGAGCAATCCAGGGCCTGGCACGCTCCCCGAGACGCCATCAATTTTAAAAAACGCTTGGCCTCTTTTCAAAAAATCAAATCTCATCGCCCGGCAGAGGCTGCACATCAGGCACATTGGCCAAGTAGTTGTCCCAATCCGCCCGGCTACCTTGGGATGCTTCTTTCCGCAGATAGTCGAGGGAGGACATCACCGCCAACTTTTCTCCAGCGGCCATTGCCAAAAATTGCTCGATGGAAAATCCCTCCCTCTTGCCCAAACTCTCGATTCCTTCTTTCAGCCCGTCTGGGAGTTGAATGCTGATTGTGCTCATGATTTGTTTTGAAGAAGTTTCAAGAATTTTCCCGGAGTAATTGCGGATATGCCGAGTTGCTCGTATCAAGAACAACCGCACGAATCTCGGTTACAGCGATTCAGTCACGGTGTCGAGTTTCGTGCTCCAAAATACTCAGTAGCCAATCTAAAATTCAAAACCCAACATCCGAAATTCGCTTCACCATCCCGTCACGCCGGAGTCGCGCAGCGCGAAGGCGGATCGCCTCCCTGTTCACATGAAATCGCCAGTTTGAATCATCCTCCCAACCAAAATCCAAAATTCAAAATCCAACATTCAAAATGACCCGCCTCCTCGCAACCGCCCGCGCTACCGCATCCAGACTTGCAATCTAAACATGCCTGAAGAAACTTCCATTAGTGAGCAGTATCGAAACCATTCGCCGCTGGAGGGCTTTGACGCCGGAGCGCAAAATGCAACTCCGGTGGGAAGCCATTCCCCTGAATGTGTCTCGCAGCATGGCCTTCGAGAGGGAACCGGTGGACATCCAGACGATTCGCGCGATACACGCCCAGACAGAGCCACCCGCTTTGTTGAAACAGCATTTGGCATCCTCAGCTACTCCCAATTAGCTCCCCTTCTCGGCGAGCGAGTCACACACCTGGAGGAGTCGGTGCAGGCGGAGGAATTTCGCAGCTCGCCTTTGGATGAAAATCTGCTTCTTGAGTTCCATCGACGCATCTGTGGCGACCTCACACCCGATTGGTCTGGAAAATGGCGCACTTTGGAAGTCACTGTGGGGCCATTGACGCCACCCGTGCCGCACCAATTGCCGATGCTCATGCGGGACTACGCGCTCGATTTGCAAGCGCGCTGGGACGGTGCGACGACCGATGACATGGAGCTCGCCTTGGAGTTCCTCGCATTTGCCGAAGGCCGGTTTCTCGTATCCACCCATTCCGCGATTTCAATGGACGAACCATCCGCGTCTTTCTCGCCGAGTTATTGCGCCGCCTCGATTTTCCCCTCGTCAATCTCGCCCCAGAAAAAGAGGCGGCCCGTGCCCTCTACTTCGCAGCTCTGGAGGCTGCCGACCGCTGCGACTGGCAACCGCTCATCGCCATATGGAGCCAACGCATCGCCGAAGTTGCCACCCTCAATCAGAAATGATCGAATCTAAAATCTAACAATTGCAAAAGCGTCGAGAGAC
>CANKXQ010000192.1 GCA_947487745.1 Spartobacteria bacterium
ATCACGAGATCACAAGGAGGCACAGGCAGAAATTCTTAAAACACTTCGAAAAATCGAGGCCCGCAGACCGGCTTCAAATCAAGATCATCCAAGCCAAGCGCTCGTTTTTCTACTTCTTATGGGATGGTAGTGAATAACAATCGATTCAGTTTTTAGAAGTTTTGGGGTCTTTTTTTAGGAGTCCGAAAACCTCTAAAACTGGCTGATCGTTTACCAGAGCAGATCAGAAAGGAAAATGAGGCGAGGGTCGGAATCGAACCGACGAATACAGCTTTTGCAGAGCCGTGCCTTACCACTTGGCTACCCCGCCGCGACAGAGGAACATACATACAGCCTGAGGTGCGGCGTGACAACTGAATCTTTCATTCGGTTGTTCTTTTTGAATGCGGATTGGATTGTGAAATTGCAAGGCGCTTGGATTTCGAGTGAGCTTTGAGGATGCAAAATCTCAGCGCACAAGCTCCGGCGGCTTTTTCCGCGAATGCTGCGGCAGGTCTTTTTTCCGAGGCGCAGCTCCAACTTGCTTGGGAGTTGGTCGCGCATGGCCAGTCACACCTTTTTTTGGATTGGGATACGCCAGGGATTCACGATGAGGAAAAGCAGCGGTTCATGGCGACATTGTTGAATGCCCACCTCGCTTATCCCGGCGGGTTGACGGCCTACACTCGCAATGCACGCCTACTGCTTGCGGAGGCGGCCGCCGGGGCGAATCCGTTTGATGGCTGCACCCCAGCTCAACCGGACTTGGTGGACCTCTCGTCTTTCGGGTCTGACTATGATGCCGCCGAAGAGGTGGGTTTGAGGTGCTTCGCGGAATCAGCCGTGGTTCTGGTCGCCGGAGGGCTTGGTGAGCGCTTAGGCTATCATGGCATAAAACTCGACATCCCGGTCGAGGTCACAGAAACGACGAGCTACCTCGCGCACTACGCATCGGTGATCAAGGCCGCTTCGAAGCGCTTGGGGCGCGCGATTCCACTCATCATCATGACAAGCCGCGACACGGATGATGGCACTAGGGCCTCACTCGCGGCGAATAAAAATTTCGGCCTGGAAGCGGGACAGATCACCATCCTTCGCCAGGAACTCGTCCCCGCCCTTTCAGACATGAAGGCCAGTCTGGCGCTGGAGAAAAAATACGAACTCCTCTTGAAACCACATGGTCACGGCGACATTCACACGCTCCTGCACACAAGCGACACAGCCAAAAAACTCGCTGATGCCGGCGTGCGCTACCTGCTTTTCATCCAGGACACGAATGGTCAGGTCTTCAATGCCGCCCTGGCAGCAATCGGAGTTTCCGAACAACGCGGCTATGATTTCAATTCCATCGCGGTGAACCGCATTCCCGGCGAGGCCGTTGGCGGCATTGCCCGCCTGGTGCGAAACGGCACACCCGATTTGACGATCAATGTGGAATACAATCTCCTCGATCCCCTCCTCCGCGCCACGGTAAGCTCGGAAGGCGATGTGCCTGATGAGAGCGGCTTCTCGAAATTCCCGGGAAACATCAACCTCCTCATCGTTCGCCTAGCTCCCTACCTGAAGGTCCTCGAGTCCTCCGGCGGAGTGGTGGCAGAGTTTATTAATCCCAAATTCTCGGATGGCACCCGCACCAGCTTCAAAAAACCGGCCCGGTTGGAAACACTCATGCAAGATCTGCCAAAAAACTTCACTTCAGGCGAAAAAGTCGGCGTGACCGTTTTCGATCGCACTTGGTGCTTCAGTGCGTGCAAAAACAATCTCACGGATGCGGCGCAGAAGGTGATTCAAAACGGACCGCCGGAAAGCGCGTCCAGCGCCGAAAATGATTTCTACGAAGCGGGCCGCGCCAAAGTGCGCGCGGCAGGAATGCTCGTCGAGGATGCCCCCCGCCAAATGCTCAGAGGAGTTCCATTCACCTCAGGACCGCGCGTCATTTTAAGACCCTCCTTCGCTCTAACGCTGGCCGATGTGCGCGAAAAAATCCAAGGCGGCAGCATTTCAGGGGATGCCACGCTGATTCTCGAAGGCGATGTGCGTTTGGAAAATGTAACCGTGCCTGCGGGAACCAGTCTCGTCGTCCATACGCAGGATTCCAGTCCGGTTCAACTCAAAGACTTCACCGCCCCGCAAACGCCCCGCTTTATCATCCAACCCCTCACGGATGAGGAAATGAATTCCACGAATGTCCCTGAATATCTTAGGATTCGAGGATACCGTATTCTTCAAAGCGCGGATATTTCTTGAAAATCACAACGCATCCGAAACTTCATCCGTAGTAGAAACTCGCAAACCTTCCCTTAAATCATGTCCACAGAATCCAAATGCCCCTTCAACCATGGTCAACTCCTCGCGAAATCTGCCGGCGGCGGCAAAACGAACCGCGATTGGTGGCCGAATCAGCTCAACATCCGCATTCTGCACCAGCACACATCGAAGTCCGACCCGATGGGTGCGGACTTCGATTATAAGAAGGAATTTCAAAGCCTCGACCTCGCGCTGCTGAAAAAAGACATCGCCGCAGTGATGACCGACTCGCAGGACTGGTGGCCAGCAGACTTCGGTCACTACGGCCCCTTCTTCATCCGCATGGCCTGGCACAGCGCCGGCACCTACCGCACGGGTGATGGACGCGGCGGTGGAGGAAATGGCAGCCAACGCTTCGCACCTCTCAACAGCTGGCCCGACAACGGCAATCTGGACAAGGCCCGCCGCCTCCTCTGGCCGATCAAACAAAAACACGGCCGCAAAATTTCCTGGGCCGACCTTATGATCCTCGCCGGCAATGTCGCTTTGGAATCGATGGGTTTCAAAACCTTTGGCTTCGCCGGTGGGCGCGCCGACATCTGGGAACCCGAGGAGGACATCTACTGGGGCACCGAGGGAAAATGGCTCGAAGACAAGCGCTACACCGGAGACCGGGAATTGGAAAATCCTCTCGCAGCCGTGCAAATGGGCCTCATTTATGTAAATCCCGAAGGCCCAAACGGCAACCCCGACCCAGTCGCCTCGGCGCGTGATATCCGCGAGACTTTCGCCCGCATGGCAATGAATGACGAAGAAACCGTCGCCCTCATCGCCGGTGGACACACCTTCGGCAAAACACACGGCGCGGGCGATGCCAAACATGTCGGCCCTGAGCCGGAAGCAGCACCCATCGAGGAGCAAGGCTTCGGTTGGAAGAGCAGCTTCGAATCTGGAAAAGGCGCTGATGCCATCACGAGCGGACTCGAAGTCACTTGGACGCAAACACCGACCCAGTGGAGCAACTATTACTTCGAAAACCTCTTCGGCTTCGAATGGGAACTCAGCAAGAGCCCGGCAGGCGCGCACCAGTGGATCGCCAAGGGAGCGGATGCCACCATTCCGCACGCCTACGACAAGTCGAAGCGTCTTGTGCCAACCATGCTCACAACCGACCTCGCGCTGCGCTTTGATCCGGCTTACGAAAAAATCTCCCACCGCTTTTTGAAAAACCCCGACCAGTTTGCAGACGCCTTCGCCCGTGCCTGGTTCAAGCTCACCCACCGCGACATGGGCCCGCGCGCCCGGTACATCGGCCCGGATGCGCCCAAGG
>CANKXQ010000193.1 GCA_947487745.1 Spartobacteria bacterium
ACGGCCAAAAGAAGCTGCTTGGAAGGCTCCGTGAGGATGTAGCTCCCCGTGAGGGCATCACGCATGGAGGCGGGAGCGCCGTCTGCCGTGGTGACCTGCTCTTCGCCCGTGAATCCCAGTTCCTTGAGCACGAGTTCGACCAGTGCAGGGTTGTTTGATGGGAAAACCCCGAGCGAGTCGCCGACTTCATAGGCGAGTCCCGAGCCTTCGAGCGAGATTTCAAAATGGCGTGTATCCTTGTTCGACCCTTCGCCCGTCAGTTTGCGATTGATTGCGAGTTTGGCCGGGAAGGGATTCTTGCGTGAGTAGCCGGATTCCGATGATGACATAGAAGATTGATTTAAGTGGTGATGTTCTTTTCGTGCAAGTGTGATTGAGGCTTGAATCAAGCGCCGTGCACTCCAGCGGCGACTTTGAGTCGGAGGCCGTTGAGGCGAATGAAGCCTGTGGCGTCATCCTGATTGTAGGCCTTGGTGGGATCAGCCGCCATCGTGGCAATGTGCGGGTTGTAGAGACTGAGCGGGCTCTTGACCCCTGCCGCATGGATGCCGCCCTTGTAAAGCTTCACACGCACTGTGCCGCTCACATTTTTCTGAGATTCGGTGACCAGTGCTTGAATGGCCTCGCGCTCGGGCGCAAACCAGAAGCCGTTGTAGACGAGAGTTGAGTATTTCGGAATGAGCGAGTCGCGCAGGTGCATGACTTCACGGTCCATCGTCAGCGACTCCATTTGGCGGTGGGCGAAGTGCAGGATCGCTCCCCCTGGCGTTTCATAAACGCCACGGCTCTTCATGCCGACAAAGCGGTTCTCGACCATGTCAACGCGTCCAACGCCATGTTTGCCGCCGAGTTTGTTGAGTTTGTTCATCACACCGAGCGGATTCAGTTTCTCGCCATTCACTGCAACACAGTTGCCGCGTTCGAACTCGAGTTCAACATACTCCGATTGGTCAGGAGCATCCTCCGGAAAGACTGAGAGCGTCGTGAAGTAGTCGCGATTTTTCAAGTCACCCGCATCATACCAAGGATCCTCGAGGATGCCTGCCTCGTAGCTGATGTGCAGAAGATTTCGATCCATCGAATAAGGCTTCTTCGCACTGGCTGCGACTGGCACTCCATGGGCTTCGGCGTAGGCGATCATTTCCGAGCGGCCGGGGAACTTTTCGCGGAATCGTGCATCACGCCAAGGGGCGATGACCTCGATCTCGGGTGCGAGAGCTGCGGCAGTAAGTTCAAAGCGAACTTGGTCGTTTCCTTTACCTGTCGCTCCGTGAGCCACTGCCATGGCCCCTTCGGCGCGGGCGATCTCGACCATGCGCTTTGCGATGAGCGGACGAGCGATGCTGGTTCCAAGAAAATACTGTCCTTCGTAGATGGCGCCGGCCTGCAGCATCGGGAAAATGAAATTACGGGCGAACTCCTCCTGCAGGTCGTCCACATAGCACTTCGCGGCTCCGGTTTTGAGGGCCTTCTCCTCAAGTCCATCGAGTTCCTCGGCCTGTCCCACATCAGCGCAAAAAGCGATGATTTCGGCTCCGTAGGTGTCTTTGAGCCAGTTTAGAATGACCGAGGTGTCCAAACCTCCGGAGTAAGCAACGACGATTTTTTTCATACGGGCGCGGAGTGTGCTCGAAAGAACCCGCTTTCGCAATCCCAGCGACAGGGAAAATTGGCTACGCGAAAAAAGGGGATGGCGGAAGGGGCGGGATTCGAACCCGCGGTAGGTTTCCCTACGTTCGATTTCGAGTCGAGTGCCTTAAACCGGACTCAGCCACCCTTCCGTGAAGAAGCCGAAACAAGAGGATCGACTTCTACAATGTTGTAAATACGCCCAGGGTGAGCGTGCCGCAAGGAAAAACCCGAGGCTACAATTTAACCTGCTCACGCGAATCTTCGTATGTGCGCCTTGTTTTTTCTTGGACGCATCCTGTCGAAAAACTAAACCTTCCCGCTCATGAAAACTCCCATTCGCGTTGCTGTGACCGGTGCTGCCGGTCAGATTTCGTATTCTCTCCTTCCCCGCATTGCCTCTGGTGCCATGTTTGGACTTGATCAACCAGTGATTCTCCAACTTCTCGAGGTTCCTGTGGAAAAGGCCATGAAAGCTCTCGAAGGCGTGGCCATGGAGTTGGACGATTGCGCGTTTCCTCTTTTGAGCGGAATGGTTCTTACCGACGACGCCAAGGTGGCATTCAAGGATGCCAACTGGTGCCTCCTTGTCGGCGCGAAGCCTCGCGGCCCAGGTATGGAGCGCGCCGATCTGCTCAAGGACAACGGCAAAATCTTCACCACCCAAGGTCAAATCATCGATGAGGTCTCAGCCGAGAACGCCCGCGTTGCAGTGGTAGGAAACCCTGCCAACACAAATGCCATGATCGCCGCCAGCAAGGCCCGCCGCCTCACGCCGGATCGCTTCACCGCCATGGTGCGCCTCGATCAGAATCGCGCCCAGACCATGCTTGCCAAAAAAGCAGGCGTCGCCACCACCGATGTGAGCGAGATTTTCATTTTCGGAAATCACAGCCCGACCATGTTTCCAGCTTTTGGCCACGCCAAGATCGCCGGAAAACCCGCCGAGTCAGTCATCAATGATCGCGTCTGGCTCGAAGGAGATTTTTGCGAAAAAGTCGGCAAGCGTGGGGCTGCGATCATCGCCGCACGTGGGGCTTCATCGGCCGCCTCGGCAGCGAATGCCCTCGTGGACCATGTCCGATCGCTCGTCACTCCGGGGCAAATCCACTCCATCGCCATCAAATCCGAGGGCCACTACGGCTTCGACGCCAATGTCTGGGCTGGAATGCCAGTGAAAACGACGACGCCCGGTGCCTATGAGGTCATGACCGGTATTCCGCTGGATGACTTCGCAAAATCCAAGATCGCTGCAACCAACAAGGAACTCGCTGAAGAGCGCGCCATGGTTGCCGAGATGCTCGGATAAGGGCCCGAAACTCCCCCTCGCACTTTGGGAAAAGGGGTGCATCTTGTGGATGCATCCCGAAACTCCAATTCCCATATGAGTGATCCTATCCTTCCCACTCCGGAGCAACTGCAGCGCCGACTGCAGGAGCTTTTGCGCGCTTCATTTTCGACCCCAGCTCCATCTCCAAGCGAGACGGTGGAGCCAGTTCAAAATCCAGACACGGTTCCTCAAACGATCCGGGATTTTCACCTCACGCCGAAAGATATCAAAAAGCACCTCGACCGCTTTGTCATTCGTCAGGACGAAGCCAAGAAGGTCCTCGGTATCGCTGTCTGCGACCATTACAACAATGCCCGCGTCATGGCCTCCCGTGAAGCCGACGCCGCGCCGCTCGAGTATTCCAAGCAAAATGTCCTCCTCGCCGGCCCGACAGGCGTTGGAAAAACCTACCTCGTCAAGCATGTCGCCGAACTTGTCGGCGTTCCTTTTGTCAAAGCGGATGCCACAAAATTCAGCGAAACCGGCTATGTCGGCGGTGATGTGGATGATCTTGTTCGTGAACTCGTGCAGAAGGCTGATGGCAACATCTCGCTCGCGCAGTATGGCATCATCTACATCGACGAAATCGATAAA
>CANKXQ010000194.1 GCA_947487745.1 Spartobacteria bacterium
CTCTGTTGCGGCAGCCAGCGTTGGGGCAGAGACGGTCAGCGTGGATGTTTCCAAATCTTCTCTGCAAAGGGGCCGACGGAATTTTGAACTCAACAAAATCCCGCCTGAAGGCCACCGCTTCGTTCCCGAAGATGTCCCCACTTTTCTCCGCCGCCTGATCAAACGCGGCGAGGCTTTTGATGCGATCATTCTCGACCCGCCCACATTCGGACGCAGCAGCGAGGGCAAGACCTTCCGCTTCGAGCGCGACTTTCCCGCCCTGCTGGAATGCGCGCACCAGCTTAGCGCGCCGGGTGGAGCGATTCTGCTTTCGACGAATTTCACCGCTTGGGATGAGGCCGCACTGATCGAATGCGCGAGAAGCATTCTTCCCTCGAAGACGAAGTTCCATCAAGTCCCGACGCCTCCGGATTTTTTTGGCAATGCCCCGTCGGCGACTGTGTGGGCTTTGCGCTAAGGCCGCACCGGCTGCGATTTCTCTCCCTTTTTTTCTTTCTGCACGAGTCAAACAAAGTGATAGGTTTCGAGGATGAAACCAGCCGGTGATCAGGCACTCCTTGATATGAGGGCGGAAATTTTTCGCCTCGTGCGCCTTTGCGCTCCTGATCTGGCGACACTTGGGAGCATTACTTTTGACGGGCAGGCGGCGAATGAACGCCAGCGCAGGCAGTGGAGGGATGCCGTTTTCGTTCCCGTATTGGTTCCCGCTGTGGGAGCCGCCTGGTCGGCTGGAAAACAAGGATTCCGCGAGATGGCTGCAGCGGATGCGGCGCTCGATGCCAAGCTCGCGGGGCCAATCGCCAAGAGCAGCCGCGCCGCGGGTCGCCTCATCGCCGCCTCCATGCATGCGCCCGCTGGCGAGCAGGGGCTGGAGAAGTTTCTGCGCGCCATAGACCGGGGCGAGTCTCCCGGACACATGGCGGCGGTCTTTGCAGCCCGCGCGTCCATTTTTCACTTTCCCAAAGACATCGTTGCCGCCGGCCTCGTCTTTGCCGAAATGCGCACAGCCCGGGTCGATGAACTCTGGATGGTCATCGAGGACTGCCTCTCCGCCATTCCCGCCTGCGAACCCTCGATCTTCCGAGCCGCCTGAATACCATGGCCACACTGGAAACACCCGACATCGAAACCAAAGACAAATCAGACCTAGACTCCGTCTGGTCGGTCATCGTCCACAACGACCCGGTGAATCTCATGAGCTATGTCACGCTCATCTTCCGTCGCGTCTTGGGTTTTTCAAAACAAAAAGCCGAGCGCCACATGCTCGAAGTCCACAACAAAGGCCGATCCATGGTGTGGTCCGGCTCCCGCGAGCAAGCCGAACTCTATGTCCAACAACTCCACGCGCACCTCCTCCTCGCCACACTGGAAAAAGCGCCGACACCGTAAAGCGAGATTTTAGAGGTTTAAATACAATAATTTAACCACAGAGGGCACAGAGAACACGGAGGAGGAACATCAAGCAGGGCTGAATACATATGCCTCTATCCTGTTAATCCCGAAAAAGGATTCTTAAACATGATGACAGAATCGAAGCGGAGCGCAAAAAGACTTCGACAAGCAGCTTAACGGGTGAGCGCAGAGAATAAATTTAAAAATTACAGGAAAAGCTTTATTTGGATATAGATTGCACAAATATTGAATGCTTTTGAAAGTGCAAACAACTAACATTCTCTGTGCTCTCTGTTTCCTCTGTGGTTAATTCTGAAATTCTGTTAATTCTGTTTCAAATCCTAAAATGATCAAAATTCAAATACTCCCGAACGGCTCGGTTTTTTTTGATCACGTGGAGGATTCTTTTTACCAGATACTCTGCTCGGTTCGGGAACCTGCGGAATCGGGCGATCCCTTGGTCGAGTCGCGCCTGTTTCCTCAGCCCACGGAAGATGTCGAGGAGGGCGATCTTCTGGATGATTGGAAATCCCTCATCGAGCCGGACCTGCACGACACATTCCTCGCCGCGCGCGAATCCGTCGCCGCAGACCTCCGCAGCGCGCAGCGCAACCCCGATGGCTCACTGCACTTCACCATTCCGCGCAGCCACATCGACCTCTGGCTCAGCGCCCTGAATCAAGCCCGCCTCGCCTTGGCCGAAATCCACCAATTCACCGATGCTGACCTCAGCCGTGCCCCCCACGACCTCGACGACCCACGGGAATTCGCCCTCATGCGGATGGGCATCTACGGCAGCCTGCAAGAATGGCTCGTTGCCGTAGTGGGGTGAATCCTGAGCATCAAAACCTGAACTCTGTCGATTGGCTTCTGCATCGCGTGGAAACCAGATGATCCCCGTTTTGCCCAGAAAGCCACGGCCACTTATAGATCGACAGGGGTCCAGACCAATAGAATTTCTATAAGGACCAATAGAAGGCATTTTCGCCCATGGGGAGCCGCTTCTCCGGGGAATTTCATCGTCGCTATAATTCGTGGTTCAAATTTTAAGAGCTTGAACATCCGAGCAGGACGGGAGTCCATCTACTTTCCGGATTTCTTCAAAAAGACAACCCGATTCGTCCAATCATCCGCTGCTGTTCAGGGCGTTTGGTTTGAGAGCCTGGTGAGCTTATGAAATGAGGGTAGAAGAAAAAAGATAAACAAATGAGCGCGAAAAAGTTGAACTACGATCACTACTGTCCGGTTATAAGTCAAACAGCTCAAGCTGGTTTAAAATTTGACTATTTAGTCGGCCCTGAAAAAAATTTTAAACTTCTTTCGTGGAATGTAATAAAACTATTTTTTATATTGGATTGCAGGCAAAGCTTACCCGCACACTCAAAATCCCTGCAATCCGCGTCAATGAAACCAACCTCTTCCGACACTGCTCAAACATCCTTTTTGCTCCCCGACTTGGAAAAACTGCTCGACCCACGCAGTCTGCTTTACCGCTTACCACAGGCAATCGACTGGAAAGGTTTTGAAAAGACCTTTGGTTCTCTTTACTCCACAGAAGGGCGTCCAGCCCTACCGATTCGGCGCATGGTGGGTTTCTCATGCTCAAGAGTTTGAGGGACCTCAGCGACGAAGAGGTAGTGGAGTTTTGGAGCGAAAGCGTCTGCGCGCAATATTTCTGCGGAGAAAGTGAAATGCGCTGGGGATTGCCATGCGATCCGAGCGAGTTGACACATTTTCGCAAACGCATCGGCACAGACGTGGCGGAGCGGATTTTGGCTTCCACGATTGATCTCCATGACGAGAAGGCCAAGGAAAAGGAGGTCGTTGTCGATACCACAGTCCAGGAACCGGAGCGCAGCGAAGATAGACTGCCGCAGGCAGCCCGAAGGGCGAGGCGAAGCCGAGTCAAAAGAACATCACCTTCCCGACGGATACGAAACTGGCAGCCAAGATCGTGCGAGGGGGAGTGAAACAGGCGAACAAGCATGGAGTCAAATCGCGCCAGAGTTTCGAGCGCACGGTGCCGAAACTTCTTGCGGCACAACGCGGGCGCCGCACCAAAGGCGGAGCGGCTGCAGCACGCAAGGCGGCCAGACGATTGAAGACGATCGCCGGACAGGTCGTGCGACAACTCGATGCGGGCTTGCCTGCGGAAACA
>CANKXQ010000195.1 GCA_947487745.1 Spartobacteria bacterium
AGTTTGACGAGTGATGTCATCCGCCACGGCGGCGAGGGCGGCGGGTTGGTGTGGGAGGACGTCGAGTTTTCCCATTCGCACCGGCCCTGAGGCGCCTCCTGCTCGGATGAGACTCTCGGCAAACTCGCGGGGGAAGCCCTCATTGGCGTAGGCCAAAGGTTGGGCGTCGTCATTTCGCAGCAGGTAAAGACCGCAGAGCGTGTGCACGAGGGCATTGGAAGCCATGCCTCCGAGGGCGTTTCGGCGTTCCACGAGCAGCGTCCTTGCCCCGGCCCGTGCGGCGGACACAGCGGCGGCAATCCCTGCCGTGCCACCACCTACGACAATAATGTCGATTTTTTCCGGGGAACTCACGGCACGGAGTTACTCAGCCGGAATAAGGGCGGCGATTTTTTGCACTGTGGAGAAATTCTCACGGTTCACTTGCGATACAGGTAGACGGCATCCGAAGGCGGTTTCGACATGGATGAGGAGTCGCATGATCGCCATGGAATCCAAGCCCGCTTCGAAGAGGTCGTCGGTGCATTTGAAATCCGGCTCAAGCTCAAGAATATCGAAGGAAAGGATACTGAGAAGCTTGGCCTCTTTTTTTGCGATGGCGTCCGAAGTTTCAGCCATTGGCGGATGATCTAAAGAATTCCCAGCCGCTGGCAGATTTCGCGCGTGGCGGTGGATTGGTTGAGCGTGTAGAGATGGATGCCGGCGACGCCTTGGTCGAGGAGGTCGGCGCATTGCTCGGTGGCGTAGTGCAGGCCGATCTGCCTGAATGCCTCACTTGAGTCGCCGGCGCGTTGCAAGGCCTTGAGAAGACGCCCAGGAAAACGGGCGCCGCCTGCGAGTTCGGCCATTCGGCGCATCGAGGACTGGCTGGTCACGGGCATGATGCCGGCAATAATCGGCACATTGATGCCCGCCAGAGCGCACCGTTCACGAAAGTCGTAGAAGTCGTGATTATCAAAGAAAAGTTGAGTGCAGATGTAATCCGCTCCTGCGTCTACTTTCGCTTTGAAGTAGTCCATCTCCAACAGGCGATTTGGCGTGGCAGGATGGCCTTCTGGAAAACCAGCAACACCGATCCCGAAGCCGCGCGGATCGGGATGTCCGCTGAAACTTTTGACGAAACTCACAAGATCCATAGCCTGTGGAAAGGTATCCCCCGCATGGTTGTAGTCCGGTTTGTCGCGGGGGGGATCGCCTCGGAGAGCGAGAATATTGCTCACACCGGCAGCGGCATAACGCTCAAGGATAGCTGTGATCTCTTCGCGGGTATGACCAACGCACGTCAGATGCGGCACGGGGTCCAGCGTCGTGGTGGTTTTCAGGCGCAGAACCAGATCATGCGTGAGTTCACGAGTCGAACCGCCTGCGCCATAGGTCACGCTAACGAAGTTCGGATGGATTTTTTCCAGCTCACGAATTGTGTCGTAGAGAGCGTGCTGTGCCTCGGCGGTCTTCGGTGGGAAAAACTCGAACGATACGGTCGGTTTTCCGGGTTTAAGAATGTCAAGGATGTGCATGAGACCAAGTTTTAAGTTTTAGGGATTAAGTCTTAAGATGCACGGCTCACAATGAGGGTGTAATTACCAGCCAAGAATCTTGGCGAAAATGAGCGGAGCAACGATCGTGGCGTCGGATTCGATTATGTATTTCGGAGTGTTTTCGCCGAGTTTACCCCAAGTAATTTTTTCGTTTGGAACTGCACCGGAATAACTTCCGTAGCTCGTTGTGGAATCGCTGATTTGGCAGAAATAGCCCCACAACGGCACGTCAGTGCGGCGGAGGTCCTGGTGGAGCATCGGAACTACGCAAATCGGGAAGTCGCCCGCGATGCCGCCGCCGATTTGGAAGAAACCGATGGGCGTTTTGTGGCTTGTCGGCGCATACCATTCAGCCAACGACATCATGTATTCAATACCAGAGCGAACCGTGTGAACATTTTTGACATCCCCTTCAATGCAATGGCCGGCATACATATTGCCGAGTGTGGAGTCCTCCCAACCAGGAACAAACATAGGAAGGTTTTTCTCCTTGGCGGCAATCATCCAACTGTTCTTGGGGTCAATCTGGAAGCTCTTTTGAAGATCGGGCGAATCAAGAATCCGCCAAAAGAACTCATGCGGGAAAAGACGCTCCCCTTTGGCATCGGCGGCCATCCATTCCTTGAGAATCACATCCTCAATTCGGCGCATGGCCTCCATCTCAGGAATACAGGTGTCGGTAACGCGATTCATGTGGCGGGCGAGAAGGGCCTGCTCATCAGCCGGTGTGAGATCGCGATAGTTCGGAATACGCTCGTAGAAATCATGCGCCACCAAATTGAAGATATCCTCCTCAAGATTGGCACCTGTGCAAACGATGCCATGGACTTTTCCCTGACGAATCATCTCGGCGAGGGAAATGCCCAACTCCGCCGTGCTCATGGCGCCTGCAAGTGTCATAAGCATGATGCCGCCTTGATCCAGATGGCGGGTGTAGGCTTCAGCGGCATCTTTGAGAGCAGCGGCGTTGAAGTGGCGGTAGTGAAGGTCGATGAATTGCGAGACTGGGCCTTGTGACATGATGGTTGAAATGAATGGTTGGCACGGATTTTTAGCAGGTTGGGCAGCGAGTGCAAAGTGTGTTCACCAGTCTGAAATGCCATTCGGTGAGATGTTGTTCACATGCTTTATTAATAAAGAAATTATTTTTCAGGAAACTTCTTCTTCTTAATGTTGTGAACAACCATGAAAAAGTGTGTTCCTCAGGCTCCCAGTGGGTGTTCCACGCGTTTTTGATTTTGTGAAGAAGCTGTGAGTGAAAAATAATGGCTCTGAAAAACTCTGGATTTTTGGCGAGTTGTTAAACTTTGCTGGCATGGATTCACAAGTTGTTCACACACTGTTGACACTTTGAGAAATCTCCATGAGGCGTTCATTTTGAGAAAAATCTTTGGGCGATTGGCATGCGCCGTCCCATGCCGAATGCACGGCTTGTGATCTTGAGACCGGGAGCGGCTTGTTTGCGTTTATATTCGTTGAAATCCACCTTGCGCGTCACCCAGCGCACGGTCTCAGCATCGAAGCCAGCGGCCACGATTTCGCTCACACCGCGATTTTCTTCCACGTAGAGTTTGAGAATGGCATCGAGGATGTCATAAGGCGGTAGCGTATCTTGGTCTTGTTGATCGGCACGGAGTTCCGCGCTAGGTGGTTTATCGATGGTGCGGCGAGGTATGATTTCTTTGTCGCGGTTCAAATGCTCTGCCAGTCGGTAAACGAGAGTCTTTGGCACATCCGATATGGCAGCGAGCCCCCCGGCCATATCGCCGTAGAGTGTGCAATAACCCACTGCGAGCTCACTTTTATTGCCAGTTGTGAGCAAAAGATGGCCGAATTTGTTTGAGAGAGACATCAGCGTGAGGCCACGAAGACGCGCTTGCATGTTTTCTTCTGTGGCATCCTCCGGTCGGTCGCCGAAGACTGGACGCATCTGGTTTTTAAAAACTTCGAAACTTTCGCCAATCGGGATTTTC
>CANKXQ010000196.1 GCA_947487745.1 Spartobacteria bacterium
CGCCCGCAATTTCGAGTTCAACCGCCTCCCGGCCGTGGATCGCAATGTGCTGCGCATAGCCTGCCACGAAATCCTCTTCCGCTCCGATATTCCGGCGCCGGTAGCCATCAATGAAGCCATCGAGATCGCCAAGAAATACAGCACCGAGGATTCAGGCAAGTTCGTGAATGGCGTTTTGGATAATATCCGGAAACAAAAATCCGCCGTCGCCTGACCTATGGCCGCAGGATTTTTTAAAAGTTTCATCTCCCGCTTCACCGGTGGTCCGGTGGACTGGGACGAACTCGAAGAGACACTGATCCGCGCGGATTTCGGAGTTTCCATGACCACGGTCATTCTCAAGGCCATGAGAGCCCGGGGCGGCGAAGTGAATGGAGAAACCGCGCTCCAGGTGCTGCGCGAGGAAATCCTTAAAATCCTTCCCACCGAGAACGCCCCACTCACGCCGCTCCCCTCCGGGCCTCGCACCATCCTTGTGGCCGGCGTCAACGGCACCGGCAAGACGACCTCCTGCGCGAAGCTCGCAAACTGGCTGAAGTCCCAAGACCACTCGTGCCTCCTCGTGGCGGCGGACACCTTCCGCGCGGCAGCCATCGAGCAACTTTGCGCCTGGGGTGATAAACTCGGCATCGAGGTCATTCGCAGCCAATATCAAGGCGACGCCGCAGCCCTCTGCCACGATGCGTGGAACAGCGCCCGGCGCCGCAATATCGAATTCCTCCTCTGCGACACCGCCGGACGCCTCCACACAAAGAGCAACCTCATGCAAGAACTCGCCAAAGTGGTTCGCATCCTCGGCAAGCAGGATGCCACCGCTCCCCATGAGAAATGGATTGTCCTCGATGCCACCACCGGTTCAAACGCCCTTGTGCAAGCCCGCGAATTTCACAAAGCCATCGGCCTCACTGGTGTGATCCTCACCAAACTCGACGGCAGCGGAAAAGGCGGCATCGCCATTGCCATCCAACACGAACTCGGAATCCCAACGCGATTCATCGGCACAGGAGAAAAGGAAACCGATTTTGCTCCTTTCGATCGCGACAAGTTCGTGGAGTCGCTGCTCTGAATCAGGCTTGAGCGGCCATCGCGTGTCCGGCGATCCAGCCAGTAGTCCATGCGGCTTGGAAGTTGAAGCCCCCAGTGATGCCGTCGATATCGAGCGCTTCGCCAGCGAAATGAAGCCCAGGAACAATGCGGCTTTCCATGGTTTTGAAATCCACCTCCGGCAAGGGAATGCCGCCACAGGTCACGAATTCCTCCTTGTTTGTGCTTTTTCCCCGAACAGGCAACTCGGTGGATGTCAAAAGGGCCGCGAGTTTGAGAGCGTCGGGGCGTGACAGGCGCGCCCATTTCGTATCAGGCGCGATGCCAGCTTGAAGAACTAAAGACTCCCAAAGGCGTGCTGGCAGCGGGTTCCATCGGGTGCGAAGGATCGTCTGACCGCCCGATATTTCGCGGCGGGCTTGGAGGTCCTCGATGAGGGAATCGCGATTGGTCTCAGGGAGCCAATTGATCCGGAGGGGAAATTCATAGTGGAGGTCGTAAAGTTTCCTCGCGCCCCAAGAGGAGAGCCTGAGAACGGCAGGACCGCTCAGGCCGGCGTGCGTGACCAGCAGCGGGCCGCATTCTTTCAAGTCCGTTCCCGGCACGGAGACCCGCGCCGAGGTGACTGATATTCCCGGCAATTCGCGAAGCCAAGGCGTGTCGATATGAAAAGTGAAAAGCGACGGCACCGGCGGTATGAGGGAATGCCCGAGCGAAACGGCAGGATGCCCCTCGGGTCGGCATCCCCCACCCGCCCAGAGCAGGCGGTCGCACTCCATGCGCTCGCCATTGGAAAGAACGAGCAGGAATCCCCCGCCCTCGCGCCTTTCGACCATGGTGAGACCGGTGTTGGTGAGAATACGAATGCCTGAGTTCCCGGCGGCGCTGGTGAGGCAGTCGATGATTGTTTGCGAGGAGTCCGTGATGGGAAACATACGCCCATCGGCCTCGGTTTTGAGTCGAACGCCACGGCTCTCAAACCATGCCACGGTATCCGCCGGGCCGAATCGACTGAATGGACCGATAAGCGCCCGCCCCCCACGCGGGTAGCGGCGGGAAAGCTCGCGGGCATCAAAGCACGAGTGGGTGACATTGCAGCGTCCACCGCCTGAGATGCGAACTTTTGAAAGTGTGCGAGGGCCTTTTTCCAAGATCACCACGCGGGCGTGCGGCGCGGACTCGGCAGCGGCAATCGCTCCAAAAAAACCCGCAGCGCCTCCACCGACCACGACAATCTTGAAATGGGAATCACTGAGCACAGGGCATTAACCGCAAAGGAACGGCCGAACGCAAAGAAGAACGCTGAGTGAAATCGCCTGGCTTGCGCACGCATGGAGTCTGGATTTATTTGTAGCGAATGAATCCCTTTCTCCTGCTCGCGATGCTGGCACTCGGCTGCGTGGTATGCTTTGGTGAACCAATGAACGAAGAAATCGCAGTTGTGGGAGGTGGGTGTTTCTGGTGCGTGGAGGCGGTCTATCAAGGCAAGCCGGGCATCAAATCGGTGATAAGCGGCTACGCGGCGGGAAAAAATCCGAACCCGACCTACGAGGAAGTTTGCACCGGGCAGTCAGGCCACGCGGAAGTGGTGCAGATCACCTACGACCCCTCGCTGATTTCCTACGAGAAGATCATCGAACTCTTCTGGGATGCCCATGACCCCACAACGATCGACCGGCAAGGGGCAGATCGGGGCACACAATATCGCTCGATCATCATCGCACAGAGCCCGGCCCAGCGCGCAGTGGCGGAGAAGTCCAAAGCCGATGCCCAAGCGCGGTTCCGCGATCCCATCGTCACCGATATCATTGATGAGACGGAATTTTTCCCAGCCGAGAGCTACCATCAGGACTTCACGGCGAGAAACCCCAACCACCCGTATGTTCAGGCGGTGATCGCGCCCAAGCTGGAAAAGCTGAAAAACAAGTAGCGTTAGTGGATTGCGTCTTGACGGATGCCGAATTATTCAGAGATTGTTCGCCTTTCAACGCGCAGGGTGTGAAAGCCCTGCAGCGGAATCAACCACGGAAGATGAGGTTTTTTTTATGAGATGCAGTAGCCAATTATCAGGTGACATTCCTGCGACTTTTGTTGCTGCCGTTCTCTCTCAACTGCCGATTTCACGCTGAGTATGGTTGTGTATGTGAAACCAGGTTGCTTTTGGTGCTCCGATGCCATCGCGTGGCTTGAATCCAAAGGCACAGCGCACACGGCAGTAGATGTTTTCGCAGACAGTGCGGCCTTTGATCGCATGAAGCAAATCTCCGGTCAGACCAAGGCTCCCACACTGGAGATGCCGGATGGAGAGATGCTGGCTGATTTCGATGTGGCCGAATTGGAGCGTTTTCTAAAAGCCAGGGAGGTTCGATGATTTCCGAGCTTTGTATTGTGGCTGCGGCAGGTGTTCTTTCGCTCGCCCTGCGCAGCTTTCACAATCAGGCCTGTT
>CANKXQ010000197.1 GCA_947487745.1 Spartobacteria bacterium
TTCCAGAATCGAGCGGAAGTTTTGAATGAAGAAAGAAGATAGCATCGAAATGAAGGTTATTTCTGCATTTTCAGGTCAAGAAGCCCTCTTGTAAATCAAATATAAACAGATTTTTTGTTTATATTTTAGTTTACCGGAAATCATAGGGTCGCACGGGAAAGAAGGTCGCCGAGGTGGTAGTTGATCGAAGAAACGCCCCAGCCCGGCTCGGAATCGAAGGGATTCGCCACGAAGTGGGGTCCGTCGATTTGCTCGTTCTCATCTACGAGCACGATGGCGAGGTGGAATTTGTCGGCTTGGTTGAGGGCGTAGAGGATTTCGTTGCGAGTCACGGTGATGGTGTCAGCTCCCTTTGCTCGTCCTTTCACCTCGATGTGCCGCGCGAGGGGTTGTTTACCATCCACCGCAGGAAGGTAGGAGGTGATATCCCAGCCGCATTTCTGGGCGGAGACATCGACGACTCTGCAGCCACGGGCCTCTTCGGATCGGCGCACGGCATCCATGGCGAGCTGTTCGATACGACTACGGGCGGCCGCATCGGCGCAGAATGCATCGGGGGCTTGCGTCTCACCGCGCAGCTTGCGAAGCAGCCCGCTCGGGACGACGAGAGCACCACCAAGAACAATCGGGGTGCCGTTGGAAACATGGCGCATGGATTGGAGTTCTTTTTTGCGGGACTCCAAACGGCCTTCGAGGTCGTTGATGGTGCGCTGGGCGTTGTCGAGATTTAGGCGAACATCTTTTCCCGCTTCCAAATCCTCTTTGAGCTTCAACCAGCGGTCAGACCAGAAGGCGATCTCTTTGGTGAGGCGCTCATGGACAGCGGCGAGGGTTTTGTCCACATGGGCGATGCGGCGCTCGGCGACTTCCTTGTAGTGCTCGGGAACAAGTGTGGATGCGGCGAGGGCCAGTGCCCGTTGCTCCTGGCCAGAAGATATCCACGGCTCGGAAAGGATGGGCTGGATGAAATGCAGATCGCTTGAAGCAAGCGGCTCCAGATCGAGATGGGGTGCCCACCCGGCAAAGTGGGCGAGGCCATCGGGAGTGACTCGGACGAATTGCAGGCGCTTCGAGAGCACGATGCCATCGCCACCTTTGATCTCATGCGTGATGAGAAAGAGCAGAGAGGGCTCGTCTCCAGAATCGGCAGGGTCGATCAACACCGTGCCTTGCCGCAGAAGATTCGTGTGGCGCTCCAAAACAATATCGGTGACCGCAAGCATGAGCGGGTGTCCGGGATGGAGGAGCTGGGCAAATGGTGCGTCTGCTTGATCCAGCGGGCGCACGGCGTCCTTCGTGAAGCAGACGCGCTCGTAGCGCTTCAATACCGGAGCGAGTTCCCGGCGGTTGCGTCCTGAAATAAAACGGTCGCGCTCACGAATGAGGGCAGGCACATGGGTGATCTCGAAGCGTCCGCTTTCACGACGGAGTAAAGAGCCCCCAAGGTCGTCGAAGGCTTTGGTGAAAAAAGAACGAACGAAAAATGGCTGAAGCCTGCGAGCCTCGGCCTGCTCCATCTGCTCCTTCACGGCAAAGAGCCGTTCAGGGTTCATGGTCTCTTGGGCCAAGGCCGTTCGATTCAAGAGGGACTTGAGGTGATCTGCGTCGAAAGCGGCATCGATGCGTTGATTCAGCCGCTCGCGGATATCAGGGCGGTCGTTGTAAATGATGGCGTCGAGGAGGAGTTGCTTGAGGCTTTTCTCCTCAAAGACCTCGCCAAGGATGTCGAAAACGCGCCCCTTGAAAGCCGTGCTGATCGTTTCCAACTTGGTGAGGAGTCGGTGGTAGACCTCGCCCTCTCGGGTCTCCTTGGCGACGAGATTCCACAAGTGGCAAACCTCCTGCTGGCCGATGCGATGAATGCGGCCGAAGCGCTGCTCCAAGCGATTCGGATTCCATGGGAGGTCGTAGTTCACCATGAGGTTCGCGTTTTGAAGGTTCACGCCTTCGCCAGCGGCATCTGTGGCAATAAGGATGCGAACCTCGGGATCGGAACGGAAGAGAGCCTGCCGCTTGCGGCGCTCGTCGCGCTGGGTGCCGCCATGGATGGTGGTGATCGCGCCTGGGGTGCCAAGCGCACCGCCCATCTTTTGTTCCAGATAGTTCAGAGTATCCCGGTGCTCAGTGAAGATGATGAGCTTGCGGAGCCTGCCGCCTGCGTCCCGCATGCGGGAGTCGTTTTGGAGAATCTTGGAAAGCTCGTCCCACTTTCGATCCAAGCCGGATGCGACAACGCCACCTGCTTGTTGCTCCAGTTTTTTGAGAATGAGAATCTCGGCTTCCAGCTCAGCCTTGGTCTGCGCAGTCGTGGCGTCGTCGATGAGTTCCTCTTCGAGTTCCTCCTGCTCCTCGGCAGTGAGATCGTCGTCGTCATCTGGAATAGCCGATTTTGCAGCCTCGCGGCCACGGGCCATGATGTTTTCTTCACGAAGCTTGCGCTCCAAGCGTTCTTTGCGGCGGCGAAGAGATTGAAAAATCGCCTCCGGGCTTGATGCCAAGCGGCGCTGAAGGGCAGTGAGAGCAAACCCTACCGAACCTTTGCGGGAACCTTCCAGCGCCTCGGCTTTGCCCATTTCCTCCTTTACATAAGAGGTCACAGCCTCATAGAGCGCGGCTTCGATATCGGAAAGCGTGTAGTTGAGAGTATAGGCGCGCCGCTCGGGAAAAAGTGGGGTGCCGTCGAACTTCAGAAGCTCTTCCTTAACCATGCGGCGCATGAGATCAGAGGCATCGACTTTGTGAACACCATCGCGGAATTTTCCGTAAAAGCGGTCTGAGTCGAGAAGCGAGAGAAACAACTGGAAATCCTCCTCCTTGCCATTGTGTGGCGTGGCAGACATGAGGAGGAGGTGGCGAGTGCGTGCCCCCATTTTTTCCGCAAATTGAAATCGGCCGGTTTTCTCAACCTTCGATCCGTAGAAATGCGCGGCGAGTTTGTGGGCCTCGTCAAAGACAACAAGATCCCAACTGGTGGAGAGAAGTTTTTCCTGCAACTCCTCGTTACGAGCCATCTGATCAAGGCGAACAATCAGGTGATCATGGTCGTCGAAAGCATTTCCACTCGGGGAAGCGGCTTCCAGTGCGTTGGAAAAGACATGGAACTGCAGACCGAACTTTTCATACAGCTCGTCGCGCCATTGCTCAACAAGGCTACCAGGCGCTACCACGAGAATCCGTCTGGCGTCCGCCCTCATGATGAGCTCGCGAATGTAAAGGCCCGCCATGATCGTCTTGCCTGCGCCGGGATCGTCGGCAAGCACGAAGCGCAGGGGCTGGCGTGGCAGCATCGATTCATAAACCGCCGTAATCTGGTGAGGGAGTGGGTCAACATTCGATGTGTGAACAGCCATCATCGGATCGAAAAGGAACGCGAGATCAATACGCTTCGCCTCTACAGCCAACTTGAATGCTTCCCCGTCCCCATCAAAGCGCCATGGATGCGCAGCAACAGCCTCCGAAATCGACTCGCAGTCGGCATCCGCAAGAAG
>CANKXQ010000198.1 GCA_947487745.1 Spartobacteria bacterium
CACAGCAGTCATCGAGGTAAAAATAACTCCCGAGCGTGATGGCGGCTTCGACCGCATCGCCTCGCGCATTGCGCGGTTCCCGGAGGTGCAGAGCTGCTACCTCGTGAGCGGCGGCTATGATTTGCTGATTTTGGTCGAGGCTCCGAACCTTCGCGCCGCCGCCGCGTTTGTTGCCGAGCGGCTCAGCACCATCGATGCGGTGCAGTCCACCGCCACGCACTTCCGCCTGAAAACCTACAAGGAAAACGGCACCTTCCACACCTTCGAGGCGAGTTCTGAGCGCCTCTCCGTCACGCCGTGAGCATCGCCATCGCAGACCACATCCGAGACATCCCGCGCTCGGGCATTCGAGACTTTTTTGAAATTGTGCAGTCGATGGATGATGTCATCTCGCTCGGCATCGGCGAGCCGGACTTCGCCACTCCATGGCACATCCGCGAGGCGGCCATTTACGCTCTGGAGCGGGGTCGCACCGGCTACACATCGAATCTCGGCCTGCCCCGCCTGCGCCGCAGTATTTCGGATTACATCAACAAACATTTCGCCATCCGCTACGAACCGCTCTCCGAGATTCTTGTGTCCGTGGGCGTATCCGAAGCAATCGATCTCGCGCTGCGCGCCTTGTTGAATGCCGGCGACGAGGTGATTTACCACGAGCCCTGCTATGTGTCCTACGCCCCCACGATCACGATGGCGCATGGCGTTCCCGTGCCCGTCCGCACGCGAGCGGAGGATGGATTTTCCCTGCGCGCCGAGGATTTGGAAAAGGCCATCACGCCCCGCACCCGCGCGCTCATGTTGAATTTCCCGACAAATCCGACCGGTGCGACGATGGAGCCTGCGGAACTCGAAAAAATCGCCGCAGTCTGCGTGCGTCATAATCTTGTTGTTCTCTCGGATGAAATCTACAGCGAGCTGACCTACGAAGGGGCCAAGCACACCAGCATTGCGGTTTTTCCCGGAATGAGAGAGCGCACGGTCTTTCTGCACGGACTCTCCAAGGCCTTTGCCATGACCGGTTGGCGCATCGGTTTCGCCTGCGCGCCTGCGCCGCTCATCGAGGCCATGATGAAAATTCACCAATACTCGATTCTCTGTGCATCGATCATGGGACAGGATGCCGCCATCGAAGCCCTGGACCGTGGCGAACACAGCGTCGCCCAGATGCGCCGCGAATATGAGATGCGGCGGAACTTCATCGTCGCCGCCCTCAACGAAATGGGCCTCGAATGCCGCAGCCCGCGCGGATCGTTCTATGTCTTCCCGAAAATCACCTCCACCGGCCTCTCAAGCCGCGACTTCTGCATGCGATTGCTGCAAGAAAAGAAAGTCGCCGTCGTGCCTGGTCCGGCCTTCGGCGCAGGAGGGGAGGGCCATGTGCGCTGCAGTTTCGCAACCGCTCTGCCGCAAATCAAAATCGCCATGCGGCGCATGGCAGAGTTCGTTGGCGAGTTGAAGCGGGGAAACTGAATTTGCGGTGACCGCTGCCGCGCGGTTTTGTAGCGGCTGTCTATGACTGCCGAATCGGAGCCCCCCCCCGGCGCTCATAGAGGCGCCGCTAAAGCAATCGCGCGGCAGCGCGCTTGTGTATGCAAGGTAGGGTCGGCGCGCCGCCGCTGACCCATTTGCGCGGCGTAAGTCGCCATTGCATCCAGAAGAAACGCCGCCTGGGCGGCTGAATCTTGGGACGCCGACGGCGCGGCATCCCTACCTTGGCTTACGAATCGCGCTGCCGCGCGGCAGCGCGCTATTCGTGAAAAATCTCCACAGCAGCGATGTTCTGCGACAGGCCCCAGTGTGGGACAACCAAGCGTGGGTATTGACGCTGCCTCGCGGCGAGGATCGTGTTCCATGCAGAAGATGCCGTGAAGCCATCATGGAGCGGGCCTTGGCTGAGTGAAATTACTTGGCGTTCGCTCAAAAGGGATGCCGCTGGTTGAGCCATCCAGCTCGTCGCTGTATGGAGTATGGGAATTTCCGTGTTGAATCCAGTGAGGCACTCGCGCCCGGCAGCACTCGCCTGGTCTCGGGTGCGGAAGGTGTAGCCGTCCGCGATGCGTGTGATGTCCGCAATGGCGTCGGGCGTCTTCTTGCCTATGAGGACGGCTCCGGCTCCCTCGGCGATGCGGAACGGATGCTCCGCCGTGAACCAGCGCAGCGAGTGAAATGCATCGAGCAGGTGTGGTTCAAACTCCTCTGCTCCGGCGACAATGACATGGTCGATGTCCCCGTTTTCAATCCAAAGACAGGCCGTTCGCAGCGCAGAAACCCAGCAAGATGTGTCGCCGACTTGTGAGTAAACAGGGCCGCCGATTCCGAGTTCCGCCACCACATGGCTGAGCGGCGTGTTCACCACGGTCTCGGGAAACAAAATCGGACTCGCGAAGCGGCGTCCATCGGTGCTGAGGCCTTTGTAAAACCTCACCGAGTATTCCAAACATCCAAAGAAAAACGCGCCGACCACGCCGACTCGCGCAGGATCGATTTCAGGCCGTGCTTCCAGCGTTTGCGCGATGGCCTCGATGAGATGGTGTGAGAGCGGGCTGGCTCGGCGGAGCCTCGGTTTCATGCGCCAGCGGTTCACCGGTTCCGCTGAGAGATTGATGCGGGCTACTTCACGATGTCTGCATCCGCCGGCCTCGGATATGGATTCCACCGGCCATTTTGAAAAGTCCTCCAGCGCCTCGGCTGAGGTGCCGCCCGGACAGGAAATGCCGAATGAGAGAATGGAGGCGGGATTTTTCATGCGGCGGTGAAGACGAGTGCGGCATTGGATCCGCCGAATCCTAAATTGACGCTCAGCACGGCGGGCTTCGTCAATTTATCACCCGGCTTTGCAAGGCTGGCAGCCAGTTCCGGGATGGGATGCGTGGTGTTGATTTGAGGAGGGATGTCGCCCGTGCGGAGGCATTCGAGCGCAAAAACGGCTTCCAGTGAGCCTGCGGCTCCGAGCGTGTGGCCGATCGCTGCCTTTGTGGAGCCGATCCGCAAACCGGTGTTGTCCTCGGCAAAGACCCGCGCAAAAGCGGCCGCCTCTGCGCCGTCGTTGAAAATCGTCGCTGTCCCATGGGCATTCAGGTAGCCGATATCAGAAGAGTTCAGGCCCGCCTGCTGAAGTGCGCGCAGAATCGCTCCCTCAAGCGGGGCGCCTGTCGGATCGGGTTGGGTGATGTGGTGTGTATCTGTCGTATGTCCATAGCCGGCGAGGCGAGCTTTTACCTGCACGCAGCGTTTCTCAGCGTGCCCCGAGGTTTCCAAGACAAGAAAAGCCGCGCCCTCGCCGAGCATGAGCCCACGGCGGTAGAGGTCAAATGGCTTGCACACATCGGAGTCGAGCGCTTGCAACGAGTCAAATCCACAAAACACCAGCTCGCAGAGCGCCTCATAGCCTCCCGCCAGCACGATGTCGGCAAAGCCCGCCCGAATCAGGTCCGCCGCATGCCCGATAGCGTTCGCCCCGCTT
>CANKXQ010000199.1 GCA_947487745.1 Spartobacteria bacterium
GCCGTCGGAACGATGCAAGGGACCTCATTCAGGAGATGCGTGACAAAGGCTATGATGTCGTGCGCTCGGAGTCGGAGTTGGAGGGCACGCCCTCTTGGAGAAGCCCGAAAACACTGGGTCTTTTCAGCATGGGAAATCTGAATTTTGCCGATGAATTCGCCGCCGAGGCTGGCCAGCCGAGCCTTTCGACAATGGTTAGAAATGCCATTCGGCTTCTTCAATACAATGCCCGCGGCTACTTGCTGATCGTCGATGCCGGACTCGCTGGAAAATCCGCCGCACAGAATGAAGGGGAGCGGACCCTGCGCGAAATCCTCGCCCTCGATGATGCCGTGGCCGAGGCGGTGCGCTATGCGGGGCCGAAGGCTCTCATACTCGTCGTCGGCAAGCGCAATGTTGGTGGGCTGCGTCTGAATGGCTATCCGTTCCGCAACGACAAGGGCGTTGGCCTGCTGGGCATCAATGCCCAAGGCGCGCCTTCGATCACTTGGTCCACCGGCCCCGAGTCGGGCACGCGCACGAGCCCCGAGGGACCGGTTTCCACCGAGCCCGCAGCCAGCAAGAGAGCGGCGGCCATTGGAGTCGCGGAGGATGCGATTGCCGTTGGCAGTGGGCCTGGAACCGAGGCGCTGAGAGGTTTTCAGGACAACACGGAGATTTTCCGCATCGTTCAAAAAGAACTCTGAGTTGCCTGTTCAGGGCAGCAATTTTTCCAGCGTGAGACGGGTTCCATTTGCCTGGGGGGCGTAATCGACATGGTCGAAAACCGTTCGAATAATGAGAAGGCCGAATCCACCGGGCTCAATGGTTTTCAAGTTGCGGACCGGGATGGCGGGTGGCTGAAATGGTGTGCCGTAGTCGCGCAGAACGAAGCGTAGGCGGTTGCGAAGCCGTGTCATTTCGAGTCGCACGGATTTTACCACGCCGGCGTGGGCGTGGCGGATGATGTTCGTGCAGGCTTCGTCGAGTGCCATGATGATTCTGGCCTCCTCCTCTTCAGCGAATCCCAAACCGCCTAGAAAATCTCTCACGCCTTCGCGCACTTTCGCGAGTTGGGCGGACTCGCTTGAAAAAACGATCCTGCGGGGAGCTTTCATAAATCCCTCCCGCAAATCTAACCCCTGCCTTTGGCTGCCAGCATTGCCAGGCGGCGCTTCTTGGCGGCATGGATGCTTCTGGTTGTCCATTCCCACAAAATCAGCGTCACGGGATAAGTCACGGCTGCCAAAAGAAGGCCTGCGGGAACAATGCCTACCAAAAACGGCATGGGAGCGCCCGAGAGCGAGGCGAGCAGGTCTGGGTCCTTGAAATGCATCGGATCGCGGCCGGTCAGGAAGCAGCCCAGGCGGTATTGAAAATACACGCAGAATGGAAAAGTGAAGGGATTGCTGATCCATGTGCCGGCGATGGCGGCGGGGATGTTTGCCCGCAGAAAAAACGCGGTGAGTGCGGCTGCGATCATTTGGACTGGCAGAGGCATGAGCGCGAAGAACGCGCCGATCGCCATGCCGGTGGCAAATTTTTGGCCCGTGGGATGCCAGAGTTCGTGCGCGAAGAGGCGTTCTCCGAAAATCCGGTGAATCCATGTGCCACGAATGTGTTTTGCGCGCGGCAGGTGGCGCAGATACCGGCCAATTCTGGTGCGCCGCCACTGTATGGGTTTCATTTTCTCAAAGGGTCTCCGTGGTCTTGATGCTTGCCAGTCAAGATTGCTTCTGTTTTTTTCCACGCAACATGAAAAAAATCGAAGCCATCATCAAGCCCTTCAAAATGGAGGATGTCAAGGAGGCCCTCGCCGAAGTCGGTATCGAGGGAATGACCGTCAGCGAAGTCAAAGGTTTCGGCCGTCAGAAAGGCCATACCGAGATTTATCGCGGCAGTGAATACACGGTGGATTTTCTCCCCAAAGTCAAAATCGAGCTCGTCGTGAGCGATGCCATGGTCTCCAAGGCCGTTCAGGCGATCACCATGGCTGCCAAGACCGGAAAAATCGGCGATGGCAAAATTTTCATCCTCCCGATTGAGAATGCCGTGCGCATCCGCACAGAGGAAACCGGCGACAGCGCGGTCTAAGGGAGCAATCGCTTGGCGCTCCCTGAATGGCTGATCGTCGTTATCCTCGGCATAGTCGAGGGTGCCACCGAGTTCATACCGGTGTCATCGACCGGGCATTTGCTGATTTTTCAGGAGTGGTTGGATTACCGGCAGAGTGATCTCTTTAATGTCGTGATCCAGAGCGGCGCCGTGCTTGCCGTCCTGCCGCTCTTCAAGGATCGACTGCGGATGATGGCCGACTGGAGGAGTCCGCAGAGTCTGGATTTCAATCTCAAAATCCTCGTCGGCTTTCTCATCACAGTCGTTGGCGGCCTCACGCTCGATAAACTCGGAATCGAACTTCCCGAAACAACGCTGCCCGTTGCAGGAGCGCTTATCATCGGCGGCATCTTGTTTATAGTGGTTGAGAAAAAACTGCGGGGTCGCACGCTTGCGGACTGCATCACATGGCCGGTTGTCTTCATGGTCGCCTCTGCTCAAATCCTCGCGGCCGTTTTTCCAGGCACCTCCCGCTCCGGGGCCACAATTATCTTTGCCATGCTTTGCGGATTAAACCGCGTTGTGGCGACCGAGTTTTCCTTTCTCATCGGCATTCCCACGCTGCGCGCCGCTTGCGCCTACAAAATCCTCAAAGCCATCAATGGCGGAGCGACCGAGAACTGGGGACTCCTCCTCCTCGGCACCGTGGTGTCGGCCATAGTCTCCTTCATCGCCGTGAAGTGGCTTCTGCGCTATGTCCAGACCCATACCTTCATCGGCTTTGGTGTTTACCGCATCATTCTTGGCCTTGTGCTGGTCTGGATGTTTTTTTCGCGCTGATTTCCAGTTGCCGCCATTTGTTGACTTGGGGGTATTGCTCCCGTAGATAGACCTCCTCATTTCCTTGCCGCCGTGTCCCAGAATGACGAATACACAGTTGAAGTCCTCCGCGACCTCGGTCTGCTGACCAAGTCCCAGATTGAAGCCGCGCGTGCCAATATGGACGGTGGCGGATTGCTCCACACCCTGCTCCAAGGCGGCATTGTAACGCAGGAGGATGTCAGTCGTGCGCTGGCCGCGCAGAACAGCATGGAGTTCGTGGACCTCGACCATATGCAGGTCGAGCGCAATGTGGTCGAACATATGCCGGCGGAGGATGCCCGACGCTACCACGCTGTGCCGGTCGCCCTTCGCGACGGGGTTCTCATCATCGCCCTCGCAGATCCCATGGCTATGCAGACGATGGACGACCTTACCTACAAGTTGAGGCGCGAGTTGGAGTTTGTCTGTGCCACGCCGGATGCCATTCACAAGCTGATCATCAAATTCCACGGGGATGCGGACGACGCGGCTGCCAGCCTTCTCAAATCCATGGGCGATGTGGAGGGAAGCGATGTTGCACAGGGCGAGGACGAGGGTGA
>CANKXQ010000200.1 GCA_947487745.1 Spartobacteria bacterium
TGAGATAGAGGTTCTCCCAAAGTCGCGGAGCGGAAGCCATCACGGTCGGGCGAACTGTTTTTAAATCCTCCGCCAATCCGCGTAGCGAAGTGTAGTAGGTGCCAACGCCCCTTGAGATCGAGAGCATTTCAAAGGCGCGCTCGTAGCTGTGCCAGACCGGCAGGATCGAGAGCGCGCGGTCACCCGGGCGCAGGGCGAGCGGGAGATTTTCGATCTGGGAGCATATGTTGGCATGGGTGAGTTGCACCCCCTTCGGAGTGCCTGTGGTTCCCGAGGTGTAGATGATGGTGCACAGATCCTCTGGCAGCACGGCGCGCGCGCGTTCCTGCGCGGAGCGATCACCCGCCTGGCGTTTGTGCGCCCCCTCGGCAGTCAATTGCTCCAATCCATAAACTCCCTCCGCCGCCGGAATCTCTTCGAGCGCCATCACAATGATTCCCCGCAAGTGGGGCAATTGCGGGCGGCAATGTTGGACGCGGGCCAGCATGGCCTTGTTCTCCACAAAAACGAATCGGGCGTCGGAATGCGTGAGAATATAAATCAACTCCGCATCGGTGATGTCGGTGCCCCGGGGCACATCGGCGGCTCCGGCCAGAAGGATGGCGTAGTCCGAAAGAATCCACTCCAGGCGGTTGTCGGCGAGCAGGCCCACATGTTCGCGGGGCTGCACTCCCAGGGCAATCAGGGATGTCGCCAGATTCAGTCCGCGTTCGTAGGTTTCACGGAAGCTGAGCGGCGCAAAAGTGCCCGACTTGTCTTTTTTGCAGAAACCGGGAAGCCCGTCATAGCGGAGGGCGGAATTGGCGTAAACCTCGCAAAGGGTAGATCCGTATTTGAAATCAGGCATAAGAGGGAATTTAGCTTTTAATAGGTGAAATCGGAAAACTCAGGGTGCGTTGGGTTGAGCGATGAGTTTTCTGATCCATGGTTCATAGGAGTTCCGTGCATTCACTGCACGAAGAACTCCCTTCTGATCAAAAAGAAAAACCGTCGGCAGAGCATTGATTCCAAGCTCCCGCACGAGCGGACTCGACCATCCCTTGCCATCGCACGCCGTTGGCCAATCGGGGAGGGAGACTTCTTTCAGCAATGTCGGAACCTGGTTGGGATTTTTATCCAGATTGACGGTTGCCACCTCGATACGGTCGGCGGGCAGGTTTACCAATGCCCGCCGGAAGTCCTCCATCCAAAGAAGACTCGGAGCGGCTTCAGCGGACCAAAAGACCAACACAACAATCCGCCCCCGCTGTTTGGCGATGTCGAAGACTCCTCCCTGAATAGTCGGAAATTTGAGAGCGAGCGGCTTATCAAGCAGGCTCAGTCTGCGAAGATCATCCTCTATACGGCGATTCAACGCCTCCTCTTTGGAGGCTTGGAGGGCCTCGTCCAAAAGTTGGCGTTTGAGCGGGGGATCGTTATCACAAATGGTAGCCACTTCGACCAGAAGGCGGGGCGCCCGGCGATCTCCCGGATAACGAATCGAGTAGTTTCGCGCCGCCGCCACAAGATCCCGGCGGCGATCGGATTCCTGTCCCTTCAGGCTCTGCATGAGAAGCGACACACGACGAAATCCCGCCTCGGCCCGTTGCGATAAGGTCGCTGATTTATCCCTCTCCAATGCCTGCAGACTTCGCATTGATTCATCCAGAAGACTCTGCCTGTCCTCCATTTTTCCAACGGCGGCCTGAATGGCAGCGAGTCGCAAGCGGGCATCGAATGCACGCGGATCGTTTGGATTTTCTTTGAGGAACCTCTCGATCAGCGCGGAGTGACGGCCGAAATGAGCCTTCGCCAAGTCACGCGCCTCTTCCACATTCGTTGGCTTGCGCTCTGGCCCGGCATCCATCGAAACAATCACGGCCCAGTCCTCCTCGACACTGGCCAAAGCCGAGGAGACAGCGAACAAAAGGAGAAGCAGTATTTTCATTCGGAAGCAGTAATCGTCGTGTAAAGGGGACGGTGGTCACTGGCCCGACTCCACTCGCGACCGCCACCAATTCCGCTGCGGGAGAGCTTCACTTCGGGCCAGAGGCCCTCACTGGCGAGCAGGTAATCGATTCGGGAATAAACATCCGCATCCGACCAAAAATGAGTCCAGACAAACCCCTGCGCATCGCGCAAGGGAAGGTCCCGCATAACAGAGCGCGTCCCGGGAATTCCCCGAATATCTTTAACTGTTGGTTCGTTTTTCGTGTCGTTCAGGTCTCCAAAGAGGAGAAGGTTCACCGAACAATCCGCCTTCAGAATCGAGTCCAGATGGGCACGGACGATCAACGCCTCGCGGGCGCGGAATTTTTTTTCATCAAAGGCCGGAACAGCGCGGCGGGACTTCAAATGAACCCCGACAAGGCGAAGTTGATATTCCGGAGAGACCTCGACTGTGGCATCGAGAATTCCCCGCGCCATTCTTTGGTGGCGACCGTCGAGTTCAAAGGGCACATCCGGCTTGGAGTTGCGGGCAACGATTGAAAACCGACTCAAGAGAGCAATATGGCGCGACCCGTCGGACGAAGCGACCCACTCTGCGTGTGGAAAAACCATTCCCGCAGCCGAAAGCCGCTCCTGCAAGTCTGCGAGCATCGTCTGGTCGCCAATCTCCACGATACCCAGAATATCCGGCCGAATGCGCTTGAGCATCGCAAGCAAAGCAGAAATCTCAGACTCCGGCTTCGGCGCATTCTCCACTCGCCGACCGTCGATGACACGCGGCATGAGCAGGTAATTCTCAAGATTGTAGTAGGCAACTACAACCTCCTTGGCGGCGAGAGGCTGGAAGAAAAAAAATAAAACCCAGCAAAAAATCCCGCGCGGCGACATGTGGATGCGCCGTGACGGCTCAAGCCGGCTTGTGAGGCTGCTTCTCCGCTGGCTCTTTGATCTCCAGTTCGGCAGTGGATTTATGAATTTCACGCTCAAAGTCGTCACGAGCACGCTTGAACTCACCCAGACTCAGACCAATTCCCCGGGCCAGCTCCGGAAGTTTTTTAGCCCCGAAAAGCAACAGCACGATGACGAGAATAAAAACAATTTCAGGCCAACCCGGCATGGACAGGGCAAACAATGGTGAGTTCATATTCCCAGTCATTACGCCGGATATCCTATGGATGCAATTTAATAGACAAAAAAGCAGAGGAAAAATCAGACAGTGCTTCAGATTGCGAGAGGAAAATCATTCAGGAAAAAAACCATCTACCCCGGCGCATTTGGATTCCGGATTGCAGACTCCCCCATCACCGCTGGAGACACATATTCACAATAGCTTTTTTACGAGGTTTTTTTGTCGCTGCTGAAGAAGCCGGATATCAAAAAGAGGGCGGCGGCGGCGCAGATGGCGGAGTCGGCGACATTGAAGGCCGGCCAGTGACCATACCACGGGAGGATGACATCGAGGAAATCGATGACATAGCCGTGGAGGATGCGGTCGGTGAG
>CANKXQ010000201.1 GCA_947487745.1 Spartobacteria bacterium
CTGAGGTTCAAGCGTCTGGCGATATCTTGGGTGGCGACGCCCTCGCCGATGAGCTTGAAAACCTCGAATTCCCTCGGGCTGAGCGCGTCGGGACCGGACTGCTTGTTTTTCGAGCGGTGGGAGAGAAACTCCAGCAACTGCCCGGCGATGGCCTCGCTCACATAAATGCGGCCGCGCAGCACGGTGTGAATCGCCTCGAGCACCTTGTCACTGTGCTCGCTCTTCATGATGTAGCCTCGCGCGCCAATCTCCAGAGCCCGCCGGGCGTAGCTCGTCTCGGCGTGCATCGAGAGAATGAGCACAGGGATTCCGGCACAGCGGGCGTGGAGATCCTGCACCAACTCGAAGCCGCTCCGGCCTGGCAAGGAAACATCGGTGAGCACCAGATCGGGTTGCAGGTTTATGGCGGCATCCAGCGCATCGCCCGCATTCCCTGCCTCGCCGCACACCTCCAGGCCCGGCTCGCCGGCAATCATCATTTTCAGGCCCATGCGGGTCATGGGATGGTCCTCGACGAGCAGGATACGCTTTTTCTGAGGCTTCTTGCTCTTTGGAGAGGGCTTGGTTTTTTTCATTTAGGAAAGTGACAGATGACGCGAACTCCTCCACTGTGAATACGCTCAACGGCGACAGTGCCTTGAATCGCATCGGCACGGTGGCGCATAATTTTCAGGCCCATACCGTTGCCGCGCGCGGGAGCGGGGTCGTCATCCTTGATGCCGTTGCCGTTGTCGGTGACGGAGAGGATGCCTTGGAGCAAATCCAAATCCACACGGATTTGGGTGGCATCACCGTGCTTGATGGCATTCTGCATGGCCTCTTGGGCGATGCGGAAGAGATTGATGGCTTTTTCGATTTCGAGCCTCTGGGAACGGCCCCGGCACTTGACGGTGCACTTGACTTGAAAAAGGGCGCTGGTGTTTGCCGCCAACTCGTCGAGTGCGGCGGCGAGGTTACCGTCTTCGAGTTCCAGCGGGGCAAGGCCACGCGAGAGCAGGCGTATGTGGTGCACGGCACGCTCGAGGGCTCCACTGAGCTGATCGATCTGCTGGCGCAGAACAGTGCCCTTTCTGCGTTTCTTGGAAATGGCTTCGAGAGAGTAGCGCACACCGGAAAGCTCTTGGCATACGCCGTCGTGGAGGTCGTGGCCGACACGGCGGTGCTCCCGCTCGCTGATCGAGATCAATTCGGCCTCCAATGCCTTGCGGGCAAGAATTTCTCGCTGGAGTTCGCTATTTGAGGATTCCAGCTCTGCCGTGCGCTCATGGATTCTGACCTCGAGTCCGGAGTTCAGCCTTTGCATTTCCTGCTCGGCCAACTCGCGCGGGGTGACATTGTTTGCCACCCAGAGGATGGATTTGGCATGGCCATCGGCATCCAGGAGGGCCGAGAGGTGGCACTCGCAAAACAAGAGCGAACCATCGCGATGCAAGGCTCGGCATTTCACAAAGTCGCTCGCGACCTGCCCCAGTCGGAGGCGTTCCAAAATGACATGAAATGCCGCCCTGTCCTCCGGGTGGACCAAGGCGAGGCTATCCAATCGACCACTCTTCAACTCGCGCCGCGTCCAGCCGAACATGTCCTCGGCCTCGCCATTCCATAGGAGACATTTTCCTTGCGGGTCCCACTCCATCACCGCAAGGGGCGTGTTGTTCATATGGTATGTCAGACGCTGAACGAGTTCATGGATTTGACGCTCGTCGCGCCGCAGGGCGGTGACATCCCTCACCGTGGCAATAAATGAGGGCTTGTCGCTTGAAGCAGACTCGAGGGAGGTGCGGATGTGAAGGTTCCGCATCTTGCCCATCAACTCGATTTGCAGCTCACGATCAATGCCCCCAACACTTTTAAAGGTATCCCTCGCGATCGCCTCCCAGAGCGACGCACAGTGCTCCGGGAACCCCACCTCAGTGCAAGACTTCCCACAGAATACCTCCGACTCCATGCCAGTGAGATCCTTCATGCGCGAATTCACATATAAAAATCGCGCATCGGCATCCATGCGCAAAACGATGTCCGGCATTTGTTCGGCCAGAAGGCGAAATTGCAATTCACTGCACCCGCTGCAGCCCGGATTGGGAAGGCGGCTGTGGAGAAGCTTATTCATAGGTGATGTTGAGATTCTTCCAAAAACAGGTGGTGTTTCAGATCAGTCCATCCCCACTCAACGCAAAATGCCGGGGGGGGGGTAAATGCGTATTTATTGCCATCAGCCGCATTCCCTTACCAATTCCTATGTATGTCAAGCGACGAGCGGGTCGGGGATTTAGCAAAACATGGCATCGGGTTTTTCCCGATACGGGGTATTCTCGTTGTAGAGCCGCACCTCGTGCAAACGGGCTCGGAGATGGGCACCAAAATTTTCGATGATATCGAATGCGCTCTCGAAGTGCTCGGAGGACGACGCCGAGCCGGGGCGCCATTCCTCGATCGGGATGCGGACGGCATCCGGAAGAGCCCTGGGCGGCATGAGGAGCGGGATATCGCGAAGCGGCGCGCATTCTTGGGAATCGAGTGGGGGATGACTGAAGAAATCGATGCCGTTGGGCGAGGTCTTTTCGCGGAGCCAGGAGGCAAAGGAAATCGCGCCTGGCGAGGCATGGTCGCCGAGAAGGGTGAAGAGGGCGGAACCTTCCGCCGCGCTCTGGCTCAGCCATTCATCGACCCAAATCGGCAGATGGGCGGGCTGCTCCTCGCTGCCGGATGCCGAGACGATGACGACATCGGCGCGGGCGGCAGCCGAGGCGGATGGGATGCGGGATTCCGTGACACCGAGGCCGCTCATTTTCCAGACATTGATCTCCAGCGCGGCGTCGTGAGGAATCTCGCTGCGAAGAATCTCACAGGCCCGCAAAGCGCGGGCGGCGGAGACGACATTTTCGTAGAGGATCACAATGCGGAAGGGCCGGCCGGGGGCTTCGGCGGTGGAGGCGAGTTCTGAGACTTGGTCGAGGAGTTGGTCCATTGCGGTGGTGTGTTTTTTTGAGGTTTGTTTTTCTGGTTTGGAAAGCCGGCGGCATTTGCCGTGGCACGCAGGCAGATATTTCATTCCACGCCGCCGACCGCGATAGGGTGATCACCTCATGGCGCGGGGAGGCGCTCTGCGACTAGGTCTGAAGCCTATGCAAAACCAAATTGAACCGCACCCTGCGGCATCCCAACTGGAGATGTTCGACATCGTTCCCGACCGACCTCTGCCGCCGCTGCTGTCGGACGACGAATCCCTCGCACACTGGCTTCGCGAGCAATCGGAGGAAAAACTCCGCGAGCTTCTCGAAGCCCTCTCGGAATTCTACGGGGAGAGCCGCTCATGAGCACGCAGACTGCACCCGCCCGATCCGCCGCGCCTGAAATCACCGTCGTCCACCCACGCAAGAAGCGCACCACGCGCGCGGAGCGGGTGGTGGCCGAGCTGTTCGCCCGGGC
>CANKXQ010000202.1 GCA_947487745.1 Spartobacteria bacterium
TGCCGGTGTATTGTTGACCCACGCCCCCGAGAATGCCGGCGGGGTGAACGATGAGCGCGTTGATGTAGGCGGCGCGCAGATCGACGGAGGAAAGACCCTCCATAATTTCGTTGGTGAGCCGGATCGCCGCATCGATGCTCACCTGCAGCGTTGGCTCATCGGTGAGGCCGATGCCGTCGGCATTGGTGATCCGGACTCCGCGCGCCGCAGCGAGGGCCTCGATCTGGTGGCTTGCGCCATGCACCAGGACGACTTTAATACTCAGGGAGCGGAGCACGGCGAGATCCAGCAGGATGTTTGGAAAATTCTCCGAATCCACGACCTCGCCATCCACCGCAACCACGAAAATACGCTCCCGGAAAAGGGGGACGTATTGCAAAATTTCACGCAGGTCGGAGACGTTCACGAATGAGTGAATCGCTGATAACAGATGATCCGCTCGCGACATAGAGGAAAATAACGCTGGCGGCGTGGCTTGTCGGCTCGTTAGTTTGCCAACCATGTCCTTTGAAAAGTGCCTTCTCGCGGCGCAGGGTTATCTGGAACTTGGTATGCCGGTCGAGGCCATGGCGGAACTTGATTCCATGCCGGCGGAAGACAGGGAGGTGGAATCCGCTTTGCAGTTACGGCTCTTCATCACGATGAAAAGCCACAACTGGGACGAGTCGCTTCGGATTTGCGAGCGGTTGCGGGAGATCTATCCGGAAGCTGTCTCTGGCTACATCCATGGCGCGTTCTGCCTGCACGAGGGCGGTCGCACCGATGCGGCTTTGAAGCTTCTGCTCAGCGGGCCGTCGAAACTCGCCGAAGAGGCGACCTATTTTTACAACCTGGCCTGCTACAGCGCGGTTCTGGGCGACCTGGGAAACGCGCTTGATTACGCCCAGAGAAGTTTCGCGATGGATGACAAATTCCGCGACATCGCAAAGTTGGATCCTGATTTGATCGAGCTACGGGGCCAGCTGTGAGCGGGGTGCGGCAGGCATTTGAAAAAAACTTCGCCGATGTTGTTGAAGTCGGTGCCGCTTTGGGCATTTTTCGCGGCGGCAGGGAAGTCGTTTCTCTTTGCGGAGGTTTTTGCGACTCGGCCCGCTCGGTGCCATGGAACGATGAGACGCTCGTTCTCATCTGGTCCGCCACCAAGGGCGTGGCTGCCGCCTGCACGCTCCATGCGATGCAGGCAGCAGGGGCGGATCTTAACACAATCGTCGCGGATTTCTGGCCGGAATTCGCGCAGGCTGGAAAGGGCGCGCTCACGCTTGGCCAAGTCCTCTCGCACCGCGCGGGGTTGTGCGCGCTCGAGGATCTCTCGGCGAATATTCTCGATCGCGAGAGTGTCGTGCGGGCGATCGAAAAACAAACGCCCCTTCTGCCTGTCGAAGCGGGCCCAGCCTACGGACCCAGAGTCTTTGGTTTTGTGTTGGATGAAATCCTGCGCCGCCTCGCGGGAGGAGAATCGCTCGCCGCCTATTGGCGCCGGGTTTTTGCCGAGCCGCTTGGCATCGACCTGTGGATCGGCCTTCCGGAAAATCAAAATGCGCGCGTAGCCACCATCCTCCCGCCGCCCGCCGGCCCACCAGCAGCGGGCGACGAGCTGTTCTTGAGGGCCTTTACCGATCCGAATTCCCTCACGCGCCGGGCTTTTGCCAGCCCGCCGGGCCTCTCTGGAATCTCGGCCATGAACGCCCCGCAAGTCCGGGCCGCCCCGCTCCCCTCGATGGGAGGAATCGCCTCCGCGCAGGCCTTGGCAAAATTTTATGCCATGCTGGCCTCGGGCGGCTGCATGGAGGGTAAGGTCTTTTACAAAAAGCAAACGCTCGAGTGGATGTCCACGCGCCTCACGCAAGGCTTCGATCCCGTGCTGCAGCGGGAGATGTCCTTCTCGGCGGGATTCATGATGGATCCGCTGGATGGAAACAGTCGCAAAATTCGTTCGCTGCTGGGTCCTTCGCTGTCTGCTTTCGGCCATGCCGGAGCCGGGGGAAGCCTGGGTTTTGCCGATCCGGAGCAAGGGGTTGGATTCGGTTATGTGATGAACCAAATGGAGAGCGGCGCGCTTCCTCATGAGCGCTGCATCTCGTTGGTGCGGTCTTTTTACGAGGATTAATTAATAATCGTCACTGTGGTGCCGGCCGGTGCGTTCTCAAAGAAAGTTTTCACCATCCGCTCCGGCATGCGGATGCACCCATGGCTATCAGGAACGCCGGGAAGAAATCCTTGGTGCATGCCGACCGCCGTGCGGCCGAGTCGCATGAAAAAAGGCATCGGAGAACCAGCGAAGCTTCCGCCGGACGGAACGGGATCTTTGCCTTTGGCCACATTTTTCACCAGCACATCGCCCTGGGCATTCACATAGTCGCCGTAAAGGTTCGAGACATGGTTGGGATTTTTCTGGGTGATCTTATAGGAGCCAGTCGGGGTTCCATAGCCTTCGCGGCCTGACGAGATGGCGGAGACTCCGACGAGCTTCGATCCTTTGTAGAACGAGGCTTTTTGATCCGAGAGATCGATCACTATGGATGGCACACCCTGCACCCCATCGCCGTCCCAGTAGGAATTTTTGTCAGCGAGTGTGGATTCCGCAGAGCGCGAAATGATCGAGCCGTCGGTTCCGAGATAGCTGGTGCTGGTATTGGTCAGGCGTTTGTCGTAGTTCGCGCAACCTGAGAGCATCAGGGCTGTGGCGATGAGAATAGTGAAGTCCTTGCGGGTCATGGCGTGCGGCGGAATTAAACGCAGCGGCAGCGTAGCGTCAAGCAGCAGCGCGCGTATCAGGTGCGTCAAAGAATTTTCTCAGTAAGGCTTTTCATTTGAAAAACCCTTGTTCAGACTTTCGTAATCCTGCCCCAACCACCAAAAAAATTATGCCTGTTACAGCCAAAGGACTCGAAGGAATCGTCGCCAACTCAACCAGCCTCAGTGATGTTCTCGGACAAGAGGGCATCTTGATTTACGCCGGTTACGACATCAATCAAATCGCCGGAAACGCCACTTTCGAGGAGACGATCCATCTCCTGTGGCATGGAGAGCTGCCGAACAGCGCGCAACTCGATTCTCTTTGCAAAAAACTCCGCGCCGCCCGCGAATTGCCGCAGCCGGTGGTTGATTTTCTCCGCAACGCCCCGAAGAACGCAGGGCCGATGGATGTCATCCGCACGGCGGTTTCGATGCTCGGCCTCTACGATGCGAATCCCAAGGAGGAAAGCCCCGAGGCCAACTACAACCGGTCCGTCAGCATCACGGCGAAAATCCCAGTCATCACTGCCTATTTCCACCGTGCGCGCAAGGGCCTTGATCTCCCGCCAGTCCGCACCGACCTCGGCGAGGCAGCCCATTTTCTCTACCTCATCAACGGGACCGAGCCGAGCGCTGAAGCCGCCCGCACGCTGGATGTCGCCTATGTCCTCCACGCTGACCACGGC
>CANKXQ010000203.1 GCA_947487745.1 Spartobacteria bacterium
CCGCGCCGTGTCATGGAGATCACCTTCGAGGTCGCCCGTCTTGGCGAAAGCCTCTCACGGAGACACACAAGACACGGAGAAAAATTCTCGACCGGACCGCCGACGTCCTCTTCGGCATCAGCAACTCATAGCGATGACTTCGGGAGCTTCTTGGCGATTTTGGTAAAGAGGTCGAAGGCGGTTTCCAGCTCGTCTGCGATTTCGGTAGCGATGATGTCGGGCGCGGGGAGTGAGTCGGTGTCGGTCAGGCTTTTGTCCTTGATCCAGAAGAGGTCGAGGCTCAGTTTGTCGCGCTTGAGGAGTTCTTCGCTGTCGTAGGAGCGCCAGCGGCCATCGGGGTTTTCCTCGCTCCATGTCGGCTTGCGCTTGTGCATGGCACCGGGCTGGTAGCACTCGACAAATTCGTCGAAGTCTCGCCGAGTGATGGGTGATTGCTTCTGGGTGAAGTGCTTGTTCGTCCGCAGGTCATAGACCCAGAGCTTGTCGGTCCACGGCTCGGGGCGGCCTTCCTTTTTGTCGAAGAAGAGCACATTGGCCTTCACGCCGTTGGCATACCAGATGCCGGTGGGCAGGCGCAGCAGGGTGTGGACATTGCATTTCTGGAGCAGGTTCTTGCGGACCTTCTCGCCCGCTCCGCCCTCAAATAGCACATTGTCGGGCAGCACTACGGCAGCGCGTCCATTGATTTTCAGGAGCGAGAATATGTGCTGCACGAAGTTAAGCTGCTTGTTGCCGGTGGAGGTCCAGAAATCCTCGCGCACGATGACCTGGTCGTCCTTCTCGGTATCGCCTTCCTCGGTTACAAAAAGCAGGCTCTGGCTTTTGCCGAATGGCGGATTGGCCAGAATCATCGTGTATTCCTTGCTCCACGGTGCGGCGAGGCTGTCGTGGCCGGAGTGGACGACTACCTTGTCGCCGCCGATGCCGTGCAAAGAGAGATTCATCGCGCACATGCGGCCCACTTTTGGGGAAAGCTCCATGCCCTCGACCAGCTCCTCGCGCATGGTTCGCTTTTCGTCTTTGTTCAGTTCCTTCTCGAACTTATCGAGCACGTATTGGTAGGCGGTAAAGAGGAATCCGCCCGTGCCTACGGCAGGGTCGCAGATTCGGTCTTGCGGCGCGGGCTGCATGACTTCGACCATCGAACGGATGACGGCGCGTGTGGTGAAGTATTGCCCGGCACCCTTGGTGGATTCGGAGGCGGAACGCTGGAGCAGCTCTTCGTAAATCGTGCCCTTCACGTCCACCGGCAGGCTCATCCAGTCTTCCTTATCAATGAGATTCACGATGAGTTGCTTCAGCAGTGCCGGGTTGTGGATGTCGCAGCGCGCGCCTTTGAATATGACGCCCAACATGCCGGGCTTGAGCGCGAGCTTTTCAATCGAGTCGCTGTATTGCTTTTCCAATGCGGCACCGTCGAGCTTGAGCAAAGGCTTCCAGCCCAGCTCCGGCGGCACAATGGGTTGCTGGTTGTAGGGCTCCTCGGTGAGCTGGTCCGCCATCTTGAGGTAGAGCAGCATCGTGAGTTGCTCCACGTATTCCACACAGCTCAATCCGGCTTGCTGCAAAACTCCGGCGTAGCTCCACGCTCGTTTGCCAATTTGGGATGCGTCTATCACTCAGCCTGTTCCTTCACAGGGGTGAGTTCCAGAAGCTCGAAGCGATGTCTTTTAACGCCATCACGGGTTGAGATGGTCATCTCGCGCAAACGGGCCTGACACCTCTTGTTCGTCATTGGAAGCATGGCCTCAATGGAAGCATCATCGAGATCATCTGCGATCCGCCCCGCGATCACCTTCTGATCGTCCAGACGAAAATCGAACCTCCATGAATCAAGCGTCGCCCCGCGGAACACACCCTCCATCTCTATCTCATGCTCACTTGTCTCAGCAGCTCCGACGCGCTCAAAAGCAGCGGCCACGCGGTCAGCGGGCAGCCTGACCTTAAGCTCGCCGCTTTCGAGTCCCAGATAGGCTTTGTTGCTGGCCACGACATCCAAGAATTCCTTTAAGCGCGGGAGCACACGGGGAGAAACCCGATCCATACTCACGGCAAAGCGTTCATCCGTTTCTCCTGCCGAGGCAATGACCTCCGTCAAACGCACCAGCACATCTGACAACTGCTCTGAAGCGATAAAATCCTCCGCCTGCGGCTGAGACAACTCCAACCCGAACGAACCGCGAGGCAGCCCCGTCAGCATCAACCGCGCTTCAGATTCACCACGGCGGGGACCACGGGCACCCACACGGCCATGCTTCTGAGCGGAATACTGCGTCTTCATCATCTCTAGGAATGGGGCAAGCACATCTGAGGCAAACTTGGCGTCGATTCCCCGGCTCCCATGCACCGGCGGTCCGGCAAAGAACAACACCGTGCGCGGATTTGAGGATTCAGGTGGTGCCTGCCTGAGTTCCTCACTCAGGCTTTCCCGCCGTAAACGCAGAGCCTCCGCCATGAAAGGATCGGCGGCGGATGATTCCATGAGACGATCCATTTCGAGAACTTGGGTATTGAGAAACTGGCGTTTACTGGTCATGGGTGTGCCTTCAGAAGAGCCATAGCCGCACTATCAGCTAAGGAAGTGTTTAATTCAATACGAAGCATCCCTTTCCAGATGCCCTTACGGTTATGGGAAAACAATCCAGCCCAATACCGAGTCTGCTCGACCAGATTTATCCCAGAGCTGTTTAGGCTCACGGGAAAGTGGTCCAAATGAAAAGAGGCCTTGCTTGCGCTCCGGTCTATGAAAGCAGGCATCTGCTTTTTCACCTTTGTTACCAGATCATTCTGGGACATCCCGGAGGGAAGCGAGAAGAACGTGATCAAGTCGAGATCGTTCGGGGGACGAGTTTCGGCTTTCTCCACATCTTCCAGAAAGCTGCCGTCCAGCCATTGAAAACCTGACGTGATTCCAAGACATGCAAGCTCCTGCCGAAAATTCAGCCATCCGCTCAGGATGGCCCGGCGTTCAGGAGAAGTCGCGAAGCGCTCGCACACCTCTTCGCTGGTCGCCGGAAAGGGGGAAAGCTCACCACATCGGCGCGGGTCGCCCAGATGCGGTGGCAGCACATCGTTATGGTCAAAGTCCGGAATGGGCATTTTTTCGGAGTAGCAGAAATCAGGGGTGCCTGGCACTTTTATTTAAAGGCGTTTTGCTTTTCTTTGACGCCGGCTTCCGACGGGTCTGCTTTGCCGTCTGCGCCTGCCGGGCGCGTTCCTCTCGCTGGGCGGCGATGCGTTTGAGCAACTCGGCGGCGGGTTCGTCGTTCGGGTCTTGAGGGACAAGCTGGCCGGTGAAGGCGTGGCGGAGGATGGATTGGCGCAACGCTTGCGCACTCTTCAGCTTCGCTTCGAGGTCGGCTTCGAGGTGTTCGATGACGGAGAGCTGGTCTTCGACGGCTTCCACG
>CANKXQ010000204.1 GCA_947487745.1 Spartobacteria bacterium
GGCAGGCATAGAAGATTTTTTCTTCACCTCCGTTCCCTCCGTGCGCTCCGTGGTTCAATCATTCATGCCGTCGAAAGTCGATCCCGAGGAAATCCGTCGCAAGGCCGAGGAGTTGGAATCCGCCAGCCTGCGCGAGGTTTTGTCCTGGGCATGGGAGAAATTCGGCGCACGCGCAGCCATCGGCACCAGCTTTCAAGGCGCCGGTCTCGTCGTCATGAACGAAGCCTTCTCAAACGGCCTGAATTTCCCCGTCTTCACCATCGACACCGGCCTGCTCTTCCCCGAAACGCTCGACCTGAAAGCCTCTGTCGAGAAACGCTTCGGCATCACCATCGAGCCGCTCATTCCCGAGCAAACCCTCGAGGAACAATCCGCCGAACTCGGCCCCGAGCTCTGGAAAAACAAGCCCGACCTCTGCTCCTCCCCCCGCAAAGTCACTCCCCTGCAAAAAAAACTCTCCACACTCGATGTCTGGATCACCGGAGTCCGCCGCCAGCAAAACGACGCGCGCGAAAAAACCAAAATCGTCGAACTCTACCACTTCGATGTCCTCCGCGACCTCTACATCGTGAAGCTCAACCCCATGGCCGCCTGGACCCGCGACCAAGTCCAAGACTACATCAAAAAACACGACCTCCCCGTGAACGCCCTCACCGCACGCGGCTACCGCTCCATCGGCTGCCAACCCTGCACCCGCCCCACCAGCGATGGCGAAAACGAACGCGCCGGCCGCTGGACCGGCTTCGACAAAAGCGAGTGCGGCATCCACACCTTCCTCGGCAGTAATATTTGAGGTTTTCATTGGACTTTCCCAATCGGAGAATACCCCGGTCCTCACGGAGGCACCGCCACAGCAACCGCGCGACAGCGCGCTTGTGCCTACAGGGTAGGGTCGGCGCGCCGCCGCTGATCCATTTGCGCGGCGGAGCCGCCATTGCATCCAGAAGAAACGCCGCCGGGGCGGCTGAAGCTTGGGACGCCGACGGCGCGGCATCCCTACCCCGGCTTACGAATCGCGCTGCCGCGCGGGTTTGTAGCGGCTGTCTATGACTGCCGAATCGGAGCCCCCTACGGCGCTCACAGAGACGCCGCTACAGTAACCGCACGACAGCGCGCTATTCGTGAAATTTCGATGTATTCGTGGCTGAAGAATCAACATGGATTTGAATCCCAATCGATCTGCGAATGCCGAGGTTTTCCCGTGTCAAAAAACCATCCATTTTTCCTGCAATGAAGACGCGATTGGGCAGCGCTCAGGATGTCTGACACTGAATCACCCGGCAAATGCACTCGCAATTTTTTGGAAGCCCAAATCAAAACACCGAGGCGTCAATGATCGAGAGCAAATCCTCCAGCACATCCCGTGGAACTTGTTCAATCAGCTTCATTCCGCGTGAACGGAAATCGAGCGACTTAACCTGCTCACACATCACGAAACCCGTCAGCGATGTGCGTCCTGCGATGGGAACATGAAAAGGCATTCTCCGGTCCGTATTGGTGATCGGGCAGCAGATCGCTGTCCCTGTGCCTTTGTTGAAAGCCTCCTTGCTCACCACCAGCGCGGGTCGGCGTCCTTTCTGTTCGTGGCCGGCTTGCGGATCGAAATCCAACGCCACCAGATCTCCCTGCTTCGGAATCTAAGCAGTCATTACCAAACCTCGCGCCCGCTTGTGCCCCACTCAACTCCGGCGGTTTTGTAGCTCCTTGGAATGGCCGCAACGAGATTTTCGATGCGATGTCGACCTCGGACGCGCGACGGCGCCTTCGCAGGTCTCACAATGATCGCATCCTTTTTAGGGGTTAGCTCGATTTCGACATCGTCCCCAGTCTCCAAGTTTAAAGACGCAAGCAAGACTTTTGGCAGACGCACTCCCTGACTGTTTCCCCATGCTTGTAAAGTTGTCGTCATGGACGAAATGTATATCCCCCGGCTAAACAGAGCAAGAGGTAACAGAGTCGAAATTCCTGTCTGGATCAACGGAGTCTGCTGGCTCCGCATTGGCGGAAGCCTGATTTCGGCAAAAACGAGAAGACGTTCCGGATCGTTTCCACGTTGTGTCGGCCCCAACCTTTTCCACCAACCCGTTGTTTGCCGCAAAGCCTACTCGATTTCAGTCATCGAAGTCCGCAGCCGGGGGTCCCTTGAGCTTGCGCTCGAGCAAGCGCCTGTGCTTGGTGATGCGGCCGTTCACGCGTTTGCGCCAAAGGCGAAAACTGGAGGGCTTCAACTCGCGGCGCATGACCGCAATGACATCCCGCTCCACAAAGCCTGTGCGCTTCTCAATTTCCTCGAAACTTGTTCTGTCCTCCCAAGCCAACCGCACAATACGGGAGATCTGCTCGGGCAAAAGCGCGGTTTTCATGGGACGATTCGGATAAAAGATTGGTAGTTCAAAAGGCGCATTCTTTTTGTCACTGAGACGCCGAATAGGGAATATGTGCGTTTGTGGTCAACCGTAGCTTTTGAGAAAATCTTTACGAATACCCAGCCCAGCCAGATGCTCGGAAAGACGCAAAATTTTGAATCACACTGTCCCAACAATCCGATGCCACAAGGGGCGTGTATTTGAACAAATCGCCCCGCAGTGATTGAAGGATTTCCTCCGCGACTTCCCTGTGAACGCCCTCACCGCACGCGGCTACCGTTCCGTCGGCTGCCAACCCTGCACTCGCCCCACCGCCAGCGGCGAAAACGAACGCGCAGGCCGCTGGACCGGCTTCGACAAAAGCACCAGAAAACGACTGTAGCCGCCTTTGAGCATTGACCGAATAAGCCCTTGAGCCTACAAGCACGCCTCTATGCTATCCGTTTCCTTGGTGAAAAAGTGGGCCGTCTTTGCTTCTCTTGCTATCGTCGCCTCGGCTCATGCCGCGGACCAAAAAAAGCCGAATATCCTGATCATCTGGGGTGACGACATCGGCCAATTCAATGTCAGCGCCATCAATCGCGGAATGATGGGCTATAAAACGCCGAACATTGACAGCGTTGCCTCCGAGGGTGCGCTTTTCACCGATTGGTATGGTCAGCAATCCTGCACCGCTGGCCGAGCAGCTTTCATTACCGGCCAGTCACCCATCCGAACAGGTCTCACGAAAGTGGGCCTCCCTGGCACGCCGGAAGGAATGAAGAAAGAAGACCCTACGATCGCCACGCTTCTCAAGGCCAAGGGCTACATGACCGGTCAGTTTGGAAAAAACCACCTCGGCGACCGCGATGACATGCTGCCGACCAGCCATGGATTTGAGGAGTTTTTTGGCAACCTCTACCACCTCAATGCGGAGGAGGAGCCTGAAAATCCCGACTACCCGAAAAATCCCGAGTTCAAAAAGAAATTCGGTCCCCGTGGAGTCATCCACAGCTTTGCGGATGGCCGAATCAAGGACACGGGACCACTCACCAAGAAGC
>CANKXQ010000205.1 GCA_947487745.1 Spartobacteria bacterium
TGGACGCCGATCAACAAGGATGGACGGTGCGCACGCTCATTCGATTCTGGCTCACGGTGCCGGTGAAGATCAGCAGCCACGCCCACCGCACAAGAGCGCGGATATTTATTCCCAAGGCGTCAATGCGCTGGTGGAGGCTCTTCTTGCAGGATCACTATCCAAAGAGAAAGCCCGGCAGGCCTGCCAAGGAGCCGCAGGTCGACCTGCAGGAATCCTGAACGTCAGGATTCTTCTCAAAGTCAAAAAACGCCACCCTGCGGCAAGCGGGATGGGAGGCCTTTGTCCTGCGAAAGCGGCAGCCCGTGAAAAAGCCGCAAATTCAATCTGTGAGGCCGCTGTGAGGCCAACTTTCCCTGCCGAAACGAGAAATTTTCCAGAGGAGAGCGGAAGTTTTTGCAAGAAATGGCAAATGACTGGAAGACACCAATTGCTGAAATAGGCGATCGTAATGATCAGCGGAGGTCAATTATAGTCTGACAAAGTATTGTTTTGAATCGGAAAATAGTGGGAAATGGGCAGAAGGATTCGGAGACATATTTACTAGTCATCCCCGCACAGAATCGGCGCCTGCGTGGAATAGGGGTTGTTCGGACTGATCGGGCTGTAGGGACTCCCATATTGGCTGTAGGGATTGTTAATACTCGTGGGCGAATAGGGACTGCCGTATTTGCCGTAGGGGTTCGAAACGGAATCCGGATCGTAGGGATTGGCGCTGAGTTTGCCTAGATACTGCCCGTCGGCGGCGATAATCTTTGGGGCTTCGGTGGCGTAGGGATTGGAGACGCTGGTGGCTGAATACGCGCTTCCATATTGGCTGTAAGGGTTGTTGATACTCGTGGGACTGTAGGGACTGCCAAAGGCACCGAATTTATTCGCCGTGGAGTCGGCGATGTAGGGGTTTGCGCTGAGTTGACCGAGGAAGACGCCCTCGTCATCGCATACCTGCGCGGAGGCCCTTTGGCAAAGGATCGGCAGGGTGATAACGGCTGTGAGGAGGATAGTGGTTAGTTTCATACTTTGGGTTTGTTGGTTTGTGTTTGGAAAATAGAGGCTCAGATGTCGCATCTTTTGCAACAGGGTGGCGGAGCCGCTGTGGCGCGTGGCGAATAACTGGTGGCGAGTGCGAGGCACGGTGGCGGAGGACCAATGTGCGAGGAGGGCGCAGATACGAGGCCCGGGGATCGACAATAGGATTTGGTGATCATTTCGAGGGTGAGCCTATCAACCCCGGTCGGACATCCGCTGGGGGATTGGAAAAATTCTAAAAAAAAATGTGCTCAAATGGGGGCACTCCGGGACGCGTGAAGGAGTCCAAAAGTTCCACTGATGAGCGATCCGCTCCCTGCGCCTGCGCGGTCGAGACGACCATGCTCCTCAAGACGCCGCTGCACGGCTGAAACTTGGGGCATGCAAGATGATGCCCCTCCCTTGTGACGATGCGCTCGCATCAATTCTCTGGGGCTTTCTCCACCTTGGTTTTTTTGGTTTTGCGGGGCAGGGTGACGGTGAAAGTGGAGCCCTTGCGCAGTTTGCTTTGGGCTTCGATGTCGCCGCCGAGCATTCGGCAGAATCGGCGGCTGATCGCGAGTCCGAGGCCTGTGCCGCCGTATTTGCGTGTCGTCGATTCATCTGCCTGGGTGAATGGCTCGAAGAGCCTTTCCAGGTGGGCTGGCTTGATGCCGATGCCTGTGTCCGAGATGGCGAAGGTGATGAATTGTCGGCGCCTATACAACTGAGTGCCGACAGTAATCTGGATTTTTCCTGCTTTGGTGAATTTGGCGGCGTTGCTGAGGAGGTTGAAGAGGGTTTGGCGGATCTTGGTCAGGTCGCTGTGCATGACGCCAATGTCATCGGGCATTTCGACGGACAGCGTGTTGCCGTTTTTTTGCACGGCCGGCAGCATGGTCGATTCGACGTCCCGGATCATCCTGGCGATATCGATGTCTTCGCAATAAAGGGTCATCTTGCCGGACTCGATTTTCGAGAGGTCGAGCACATCGTTGATGAGTTCGAGCAGGTGCTTGCCGGCGCTTTGGATTTTTTGCAGGTCGGGCACAAAGCCTTCCTGACCGAGATCGACGGCCTCCTCCGCCAGCATTTCGCTGTAGCCGATGATCGCATTCATCGGGGTTCGGAGTTCGTGGCTCATGTTCGCCAGAAAGGCGCTCTTGGTGCGGTTGGCCGCTTCAGCCATTTTGACGGCGTGAGCGAGTTCCGAAGTGCGCTCGGCGACGGTGGATTCCAGGTTCAAGTTCCACTCGGCGAGCTTTTGTTCCCGGTCCCTGATGCGTTCCGCCATGGTTTCAAAAGTGCGGGCCAAATCTCCGAATTCATCCTTCCTGCGGAGGAGGTCGGAGATTTGGAGATTTTTAAATTCGCCTTCCTGCAAGGCCGAGGATGCGGCGCGGAGGCGTAGAACCGGCCCCGAGAAGCGCCTTGCGACGAAGGTTGCAAGAACGACTGCCAGAAAAACGCCGCCCATCCCGATTTGGAGGGTCTGCCAAGCCATTTGCACCACAGGCTCAAGGATGATGGATTCAGGCACGACGAGCACGAGTTTCCAGCCAGCCATGGGCGCGGTCGCCCAATAGACGCGCATGGCGCGATTGTTGGCGGTGAAGGTCGCCGTTCCCTCCGCCTGCCGGGCGATTTCCTTCCCAGCCGGAAGAGTGGACAGATCGGCTCCGGGAAAATCCTTCCTCAACATGAGCGTGGGCTCGGGATGGGCGATGATACGGCCGCTGCGACTCACGAGATATGCGATCTGCTCGTTGGTTTTATCGATCGCCGCATCCATGTGGAGCCGGATGTGAATCCCGCTCACCATGCGGCGGATTTGCTCCAGCGAGAGATCGGCGCCTGCCACGCCGAGGAATTCCTGGTTCTTGCCGATGACGGGAACAGTCAGGCTGACCATACTGGCATTGCCTGCGCCTTCGTCGAAGTAGGGTTCAGTAAAAAACAGCGCCTTTGAGGTTTTTGGCCCCTGATACCATTCCTGCCCTGGCGCGCGGTAGTCGTATTCAAGCGGGGTGAGGTTGGGCCAGAATTTGCGGTGGAAGGCTAAGAGGGAGTCGACATTCTCGTAGGCGATGTAGAGCCCGTAAACATCCTCTGGCGGCGTGCGAATCATCAACTCACGAAGGAAATTCGTCATGGCCGGGTCGGGCGTGTTGCCGTAGGCCTCCTGCAGTGAGGCGATGCTGCGCGGCAGCATGGCGATGCGGGAAAACAAATCATCCAGTTGGCGGGCGGAGTCGGTCACTTCCGTGATGGCCCGCGCATTGGCCACTTTCAGCAATTCCGCCCTGCCGAGCCGGTAGTTTGTCCAAGTGGTAATCCCAACGGCGACAATGGCC
>CANKXQ010000206.1 GCA_947487745.1 Spartobacteria bacterium
CTCTGGTGCGCAAACTGATCGAGAAAGCGGATGTGCTCATCGAGAACTTCCGGCCAGGCGTGATGGAAAAGCTCGGCCTCAATTTTGCATCTGTTTCCAAGATCAATCCGCGCTTGGTCTATGGCTCCATAACCGGCTATGGCACCACGGGACCATGGGTGGGCAAGCCGGGCCAGGACCTACTCGCGCAGTCGATGTCAGGACTCGCGTGGCTTTCCGGGAATGACGGCGAGCCGCCGGTGCCGATGGGCCTTGCTGTGGCCGACCTCACGACCAGCGCACATCTTGTAGAAGGAATCCTCGCCTGTCTCGTGCGGCGCGGAGTCACGGGAATCGGAGGTCGCGTCGAGGTCAGCCTCATGGAGTCCATCTTGGACCTGCAATTTGAAGTGATCACCACACACCTCAATGACGGCGGACAATCTCCCCTCCGAAGCGCGGTCAGCAACGGCCATGCTTACCTTGGCGCTCCTTATGGAATCTATGCCACTTCCGATGGATACCTCGCTCTGGCCATGGGAGCGGTTCCGAAGCTGGGGGAACTTCTCGGCTGTGCCCCACTTTTGGAGTTCTCCGACAAACAGACATGGTTCACGCAGCGCGACGAAATCAAGGGCATCCTCCGGGACCATCTGAGAACCCACTCCACAGCTCATTGGCTTGGGATTCTGGAGCCCGCCGACATCTGGTGTGCCGAGGTCATGTCCTGGCAGAAGCTGCGCCAAACCGAAGGCTACTTGGCACTCGACATGGAGCAAACTGTCCAATGTCCGCATGGCACACCCATGCCCACCCTGCGGTGCCCGATCCGCATTGACGGGGAGATTTACAAATCTCCCAAAGGTGCCCCTTCAATAGGACAGGACACGACAAGCATCACTGCCGAATTTGCACTAAAATGATCACCTCAAATCCCATTCTTGGCGTCCTCTTCCATGCCGTTGGCGCACTCTCCGCAGCTCTTTGCTATACACCGCAAAAAGCCACGCGCCGCTGGTCCTGGCAGACCTACTGGCTCGCCCAAGCGTCCGTCTGCTGGCTCATTCTGCCTGTGCTCGGGGCCTGGCTGACCATCCCGGACCTCATGCAGGTGTTGAAGGAATCTCCAGCGTCCGCGATGCGGAATGCGTTTCTTCTTGGTGCATGTTACGGCATCGGCGGCACCGCTTTTGGGCTTGCCATCAAGCATATCGGATTTTCCCTAACCTATGCGATTGCCATTGGTATTTCTTGTGTGCTGGGAACATTGCTCCCTCCGCTGGTATCTGGTCAGCTGGCGTCTGTCTTCGGGCGAACCGGTTCGGCGTGGGTGCTTGCAGGAATCGGTATCGGAGTGGTCGGGATTCTACTTTCCGGGTTTGCTGGTCGCCTCAAGGAACTCGATCTTCAGGGGCAAAACAGCGGTTTTAATCTCAAGAAAGGACTCCCCCTCTGCCTGTTCGCGGGTGTTCTATCGGCGGTTTACGGCTTTTCCTTGGCCGCTGGCGAACCTATCGCCGCCGTGGCTGCCAGTCACGGAGCCGGGGTCTTTCAAGGCAATGTCGTTTACATTTTCTCAAACAGCGGGGCATTTCTGACCACTGGCATTTATTGCCTCTGGCTACACATCCGACACCGCACACTGGGAGAATATGTCGAACTCCCTGCGGGCCCCGAACGCCGCGCCCTCCCGCTGAATTTCGCCCTCGCGATTCTGACGGGATGCCTTTGGTATGGGCAATTTTTTTTCTACGGCCTGGGACACGTGCGAATGGGAGACTTTAAGTTTTCGAGCTGGGGCATTCACATGATCATGCTTGTCCTTTTCAGCAGTCTTGCCGGGCTCCTTCTTCGCGAGTGGCAAGGATGCCGAGGTCGCACATGGTCGATGCTCGCGGCTGCCCTGGCCATGCTGCTCGTCGCCGTTCTTTCCCTCGCCTATGGAAGCTACCTCGCTGAGGCTCTCGCAGCGCACTGATTTCATTTTATGAAGAATCCGAACCCTGATCCTGAAAAGCACAAAGATATCCCCGTTTGGAATGCCGAAAACTGGCTCTACGAAGACATCGTGATTGGCAAGCGCATCCGCTCCATCCGCCGCACGATCAGCGAAGGAGAAAGCATGCAGTTTAATGCCCTCGTGCTCGATATGCACCCCTATGTGGCTGACGAAATCTTTGCCAAAGAGGAGGGTGTCTTCGGGCGTCGCCTCATTGCTGGCGCCATGGTATTTAGTGTTGGACTCGGGCTTGTCGCGACGAACTGTGTCAACGCCTTCAGTTACGGATACGACAAGCTAAGATTCATCAAACCGGTTTTCATCGGAGATACGATTTATACGATTAAGACCGATCTGGAAAAGACGCCCAAATACCCGGAGATGGGCCTCTATAAGGCAAGCTACGAGGTTTTTAAAAATGCCGGGGAACTCGTTCTCTACTGTGAGCACCTTCAAACGGTGAAATACCGAGACGCAAAAGCCTGCGGCGCACCCGAACAAAATCATGAAACGCTACAGATCCATGATCGGGCTTCGCCCGAATAAAATCGAAGAATACAAAAGACTGCATGCGGCGGTTTGGCCTGAGATTCTCTCGAATATCAAAGAATGTCATATGAGTAGCTACTCAATCTTCCTCCACCAACTGCCGGAAGGGAATCATTACCTTTTCAGCTACCTCGAGTATACGGGAGTAGACATCAAGGCCGACTCGGCCCGCATGGCGGCAAATCCCAAGGTTCAGGACTGGTGGGCTCTCTGCAAGCCATGCCAGGAACCGCTATCGAATCGAGCGGAAGGTGATTGGTGGTCAAATTTGGAGGAGGTTTTTCATGCGAACTGAAACAAATTACTGCGACGGATACGGCGACCGCTTGGAAAAATGCTACTCGGGTGCCGTCTACGATGTCCTCCGGTCCATGGGACTGCCGGATCAAATCCTACCGCGCACGATCCGGCCGTTGGATCCCGCGAAGGCGCTGGCGGGCCGCATTTTCACTGTCAGCGGCCATGCGGACTATAGCGTGGACGGGCACACGACGCTTCTGGAGTGGACGCGGATGCTGTCGCGGGCGCCAAGAGACAGCGTGGTGGTCTGCCAACCGAACGACGACACGCTCGCCCACATGGGGGAATTGTCCTCTGAGACCTTTGTTTACAAGGGCGTGCGCGGCTACCTCTGCGATGGCGGATGCCGCGACACGGCGAGAATCCTGGAAACGGGATTGAGGGTGTGGTTCCGCTACCATACCCCGCGCGATGTGGTGGGACGCTGGGTTCCAGACCGCTTCGAGGAGCCGATCGTCATCGGCAATGTGGGAATTCTAAACGGAGACTACCTCATGGCCGACCGCGACGGCGCTCTGGTGATC
>CANKXQ010000207.1 GCA_947487745.1 Spartobacteria bacterium
TACCACTTGGAAATCGTTCGAAACGATGCAGAAAAAATTCAAACTCGCCTTACCAGCAGCCCACATGTGCAATCTTGCCGCCCCTCGGTGGATGTTCTTTTCACTTCTGCTGCCAAATGCAACCTGCGCGGCGCTATTGCCATTATTCTCACAGGGATGGGATCTGATGGAGCCGATGGCGTAGCAACCTTGCAACATGCATTACCCACATGGTGCATCGCTCAAGATGCAGCAACATCAACGGTTTATGGAATGCCTCAAGCTGTTGCGCAGAGAAATTTAAGCGACGAAATCTTGCCACTTCAAGAAATCGGGCCCCGCATTAATAAACTTTTCAGACTTTAATAACAAAGGGCAATAAATCACAGGGCATATGTTTGATTTCTCTAAAAACCCAAACGATTTGGGAATTCTCTCGCAATATGTTGCGCAAGCCTGCTGCATTCACTTAGGAGAAGAAAAACGCTACCTCTTCGAGGCACGCCTCGGCAAAATCATCGCCGAAAGCGGAGCCGTGGATATCCCGGAGTTCATCCGCATGGCGAAAGCAGAGGCGACAGGGCGCCTGCGCGACAAAATCATCGACTCCATGACGACCCACGAGACCTACTGGTTTCGCGACACGCGCCCTTGGGAATCACTTGAAAATGGGATTCTTCCAGAATTAGGAAAACTTCTTCAGACCGGTAAAAAATCTCGCATTCGTATACTCAGCGCTGCCTGCTCCACCGGCCAAGAACCCTACTCCATCGCCCTCCTGCTCCATAAGCTAAAAGCCTCCGGCATCCTGAGCGGGGTGAACCTCTCTTCATTTGAAATTACCGGCTTCGACATCTCGCCAGGAACGCTTTTTTTGGCATCCGCCGGCCGTTACAGCCAACTCGAAATCTCACGCGGCCTCCCGGATTATTGGAAGAACAACTTCTTTGATTCCACTCCAGGAAATACTTGGACATTGAAGCCTGAGATTCGATCGATGGTGACATTCAAAAAAAGAAACCTCCAAGACGATCTCTCGATTCTCGGCCTCTTCGATTTGGTGCTCTGCAGAAATGTCGCCATTTACTTCGAGGAGGATTTTAAAAAAGACCTCTTCACTCGACTCGCGCAGGTTATTTTACCTAATGGACACCTCATGCTTTGTGGAACAGAATCCCTCTTCACGCACCAGCATCTCTTTTCAGCGGAAAATGTGTCCGGATCATTCTTTTACAGAAGGCAAGTAACCCAATAAAAAAATCCTAATACTTATGGCAACGGAAAAAATCCAACCTCTCAACCCGGCAAAAACCGATTCCTTTGATAACTGGATCGAGAGCATCCGCCAACTCTCCAAGAGCATCTCCAGCAAGATGAACAACTCGCTGAGGCAAATCGACGACATCAACATGCGCGTTCGACTGCTCTCGTTCAACGCGCAGATTCAAGCCGCCAAAGCCGGCGACGCAGGGCGCACCTTCGCCGTTGTCGCCAATGAAATCGGAAACCTCTCCACCAACACCGCACAAGTCGCGGAAGGCCTCGCCGAGGAAACCAAGCACGATATCACGCAGCTCTCCGAAATCAGCGACCGCCTGGATTCCGTCGTGCGCGGTGGGCGCCTTGTCGATCTCGCTCTCACAAATATCGATCTCATCGACCGCAACCTCTACGAGCGCTCCTGCGATGTTCGCTGGTGGGCCACAGATGCCAGTGCGGTCGATGCGCTCTCCTCCCCGGGGCCCGATTCATCACGCCACGCCTGCGAACGCTTGGGGGTCATCTTGAACGCCTACACCGTTTATTACGACATCGTCTTGTGTGATCTGAACGGCACAGTCATCGCAAACGGCCGGTCCGGAAAATACAAATCCATCGGCATGAATGTGGCGGCCAACGAGTGGTTCCGCAAAGCGCGCACCTCCACAAGTGGCGATGATTTTGGCTTTGAAACAGTCCACGCCTCCCCGTTAGTCCAAGGTCAGCACATTCTGGCCTACTCCTGCGGAGTCCGGCGCGAGGGACAATCCAATGGAGAATTGATCGGCGTTCTTGGTATTCTCTTCAACTGGGAAGCACTCGCCCAGACAATCGTCCACCGCACACCCCTTTCCCAATCCGAAAAAGAAGTCTCGAGAGTTTGTATCGTAGACCCCTCCGGACACATTTTGGCTGACTCAAAAAATGCCATCCTGAAAGACCGCATAAACATCTCACATCTTGAATCTTTCATCCTCCAAGGAAAGGGATTCACCATTGCCGAAGACCATGGCATTCCCACACTTTACGCGGTGGCGACTGCTCCCGGCTACGAAACTTATTCGACAGATTGGCATTCGCTGATTATCCAGACTTTGGGAAGTTGATTCGACTATTATGAATTGGCATTACTTGAAATTTTTAATAAACTTCGGTTCAGATTCTCTCCCTAAACTATGAAAGTCCTAGCCGTTGATGACTCCATGCTTATTCGGCGCATCGTAGCGTCCGCAGCCTCGGTTTTAGGTGCCGAATGCATTCCCGCAGAGGATGGCCACATAGCCCTTGGCGTCCTCGAAGCCGACCCACAGGGGTTCTCCCTCGTTTGCCTGGACTGGAATATGCCGAACATGAATGGGCTCGAATTCCTCACTCGCATCCGCGCCGACGAACGCTGGAAATCACTCCCCGTTCTCATGCTGACCACAGAAGGCAGCAAGGATGCCATCATCACAGCCATCAAGGCCGGCGCCACGGCCTACATGACGAAGCCGTTTTTCGAAAAGGATCTCACAACCAAAATGCTCGACTGCTTGGGCATGGGCTTCGAGTAGCACCCGGCGAATGAGACGGTCCCTTATACCGGTCGTCTTGGCATTTGCCGTATGCCAGAGCGCACTTGCCGGGAAGATTCCGACGATCGACGCCCGCAAAAAGGACAAACTTTTTGCATCCGTCGGAAAAGAAGTCGTGGTGCGGGGAAATGTCATCTCCGTGGGCAAAAGCGACGCCGACAAAATCCGCTTTCTGGACTTCACCACCGACCGCGAGCGCGGATTCGTGGCAGCGATTTTTCCAGCCGCCTACAAAGCCATCGGCGATCTCGAAAAATACAAAGGCCAACGCGTGGAAGTGCGCGGGGTTCTCGAGGCCTACAAAGCCAAGACACAAATCAAAGTGACCAGGGCGTCCCAATTGACGATCCTACCCCAGAAATAGCGCGATTTGTAAATCCGGGAGGGGCATCGTTTGCCTTGCTCGCGCCCTGCTCGCTGCGCCCTTCGGGCCATCGGCGATGGGCTTCCTTCGGACTTCCCAGTGCTTCGGTTCGCATGCCCCATTTTTCAGCCGCGCAGCGGCGTCTCTCACAATCCGCCCATCAGCATCTG
>CANKXQ010000208.1 GCA_947487745.1 Spartobacteria bacterium
TGCGATCCTGTGGGACAGGAGGTGGGAGTTTTCGGGCGCTCGCAAAACCGGAGCAGGCGTATTTTCCCAGTTTCGCCTGAAATTCCATGGGACAGCACCGCTGCGACATCACGAGATCACAAGGAGGAACAGGCAGAAATTCTTAAAACACTTCGAAAAATCGAGGCCCGCAGACCGGCTTGAAATCAAGATCATCCAAGCCAAGCGCTCGTTTTTCTACTTCTTATGGGATGGCAGTGATTTGGTTCATCATTTTTATCTCGCTTGGTATGGGTTTATTCTTTTCCGGAATTTTCCTTTGCCATGTTGGATTGAATCCATGCCGACCAAGTTGCGCCTGCAGGAGGCTGACCGTAGAGAATCTCCAGCACATCAACGCTGTCTTTTTTCAGCGGGTGGGCGGGTTGATCCGCTATGGCTCCAAGGAAGGGCATTAGCTGCTCATGGGGGCGGTTCAGCATGTCATTGAATAAAACTTCGGCGGCATCTTGTGGCAGCGAATTGGTAATGATCATTTGAGACCATGTATTCGAAAGAGCATCATCCGAAAGATTCGCCATGTGTTGGGCGGCCTCGCGTTGTTGATCGGAATTCAGGCTTGGCAGCATCGAAAGGAATTGTTTAACGACGCCGGCAAAGTCCAAGGATTCATTCGATAAAACCGAAGAAATGGGATCCTGTTCCCCAGTCTCTTGAATGGTTGAAACCTCGGGAGCAAGATTGGCAGAGGGCGCCCTGGAATGTGCCAGAGTCGGCTTCGAAGGCTTCTCGGGTTTCGAGCGGCTTGCCAAGGAGCTCTCAGCAATCGGCAAAAAAATAATGAATCCAAGCAAAGCGACCGTTGCCACCAGTAAAGCTGCCATCCAAATCAACCGCTTTTTACTGCTCCAAGATTTCATAAATTAGCCATCAATCCGCTGAGATAGAAATTCAACTCCATTCCTGCGACGAATGCAACCATCGAGCCTTCGTTTGTCGTCTCTCAAGCGGCTCTTTCACTTGCAAGCCGGGCACGCACCTTCAGGCCCGCAGCGGTCTGTAATTGAGGAGCAACGCTGGATGGCGGTAAAAGAACAAGCAGACTGTGTTATGTGTCTCCTGAGAAACAAAGCGTCTCCAGCCGCATCCATGTCGGGAGGTTCAGCGTTCCTAAGGCGACACTATTTCCAACTTACCCGAGCCCTCCGTTCCCGAGACAAATCCGCCTGCATGCAGTTTCCGCGTGCCGCTGGTTGTTAAAGCCGGTGAGAGCATGATGCCCTGATATGCTCCTGGCTTGGTTTTGGGATCACTGCCCGGCAGCAGATTCCCGGAGATGATACCTGTGGCCGGGTTGACTTTGAATACAAACCTAGACGGTGAGGGGTTCCATACGGGCTTGTTCGCAGGGTTCCAAGTTCCATTGAGGGTCAAAGCCTCTGGCAGCACTTCTGCATCGGCATCGATCACAAGTTGGCAGTTTATTTGCGAGCCCAACGCGCTCGACCCCTTTGCCCATTTCCATGTGCGTCCGATCACATCAAGTTTCTCCACGAATCCGTCTCGATAGTTTTGAGCAGATGCCAAGGCCGGTCGCACCCAAGTCCAAGGCACATTGGAAAGAAGATGTGATTCGCCAGAGTTCATGGCTGGCAAGACTCTGATCGCGGTTTCCCCATGCAAAAATCCACTCGCCGGCGCGAGGGTCAATGCCACCGGCAGGCACCAATTTCCCATGGTGTCTCTGGCCGCCCTCGCGCTTCCTGTCAGCGCAGAGCCATCGGCAAGCCGTCCCGCCAATTTGAAACTTCCGTCTTTGCCCGCTGCCATGCTCATATACCCATGGCCGAATCCTATTTCAGCCACTCCTTGAGTCGTTAGTAGAGCATTCACCGACTCTCCGGCCAACGGTCCCGAGGTTCCTGGACGCGGCCCTGCGCCACACTGGAAGGAGACGGACTGTCCGCCTATCTCGATGCTGGCTGCAATCCTTGCGATATCCGCTTCGTCCCAGCTGCCGTCAGCGAGCCCTATGGTTTCAAATGCCAGGTCCAGTCCTCCCGGAATTCCACGGAATGCCACCGTTGAGTTTCCAGCTGCATCAAACATGCCCCGCAGACTCGTTTTTGTGGCGTTGAGGGTTAGCACGCCGCTCCATGCTTTGCCCTTCGCGACCACCAGCGACAGCTGCCCCATGGTCGTGCCCGCTTCGAAATTTCCTACAAAAGCTCCAGAGATTGGCGAACTCTTTTTGGCGGCTGGGCGGTCGGGCGCAAGAATGGCTGTGAACCGTGTGTAATAAAGCGAAGTAGTCCCCTCGAATCCCGAATCGGTTCCAAAAAAAAGCCACAGCGCACCATCCGCATCACTGGCGACCTCACGCGTCACGGCGCGGTTGTCTCGCACAATGCGTGCGAAGTCGCCTGTTGCATCATCCCCTTTGGCAATGTGGCCGATCATCGACGCCGAGAGGCCGCCGCTCGATTGGTTGCCTTTGTCGATATTCATTCGCAGCCAGTTTTCATGGTCCACCACGGCGACAGGCTCCAGCGTCGAACCGCCTGTCTTGAGAAAAACACTCTCGCCCGGAGCCCCTCCTACGCCTGCCAAGCCGGCTGGTGTATTCGAGGCCAGCTCGAGGTCCACCGTCAGCTTGTAAACAGTGTTTGGCTTGAGGCCTGTGATTTTTTTCTTCGCATACATCCACAGATCGTCGCTGTGGTTGGAGCCGGAGAGGAACATCGCGTTGGCGCCGCCCAGAGCGGCCGGAAGCGGGCGGATACCACCAGTCAGGGCATAAAGACCGCTATCGTAGTCAACAGGCAAATCCGCGAATCCAACTGAGAAGCCATTCGCTCCCGTCGAAAAATCCACATCCACCACCTCGGTGCCGACCGGCATCTGTTTGACGGAGGAAAAAAGCACCAAGCTCTCCGCCCTCAGCTCAACTTCACGGAGTGGCAGGTTGGTGAATGCACCGCCAAGCAACGCCGTGGCATTGTAGGTGGTCAAAGCAGCGATCCCATCCACCACATCCATCCCGTTTCCCAATACTTTTCCAAAGACTGTGAAGCCGCCGTTTTGCTGATCCAGATTCGCGGCATTGTTTCCCAGGTTGATGAACCATTGGTTGGTGGCGCTATCGGGGTTCCCGTCCAACTTGGCCATGGCCACCGTGCCACGCTGGTTCGAGATGCCTGGCTCGTTGATCACCGGTGCCTGGGCCCCCATAGGCTTGATTGTGTTCCCCTCGAGCTGGAATCCGCCACCCTGCACCACGAAGCCCCGCACACTTCGGTGAATGATCGAGTTTTTGTAGTTGCCGCGTTTCACATAACCGAGAAAATTTGCCACCGTCTTCGGCTTC
>CANKXQ010000209.1 GCA_947487745.1 Spartobacteria bacterium
CGGCAGCGGCAAAAGCACCACGCTCAAACTTCTCCTCGGTCTCGTAACCCCCAACCAAGGCCGGGCCATGATTTTCGGGCAGGACAGCCGCGACTACCACAGCCGCAGGGATGTCGGCTTCCTCCCCGAGAATCCTTATTTCTACAAATTCCTCACCGCCGCCGAAACCCTCCGCTTTTACGGCAAGGTTTGCGGCATGGGTGGCACGGCCCTCAACAAACGCATCGCCGAACTCATCCATCTCGTCGGCCTCGAGGACGCGCGTGACCGCCGCATCGGTGGGTTTTCGAAAGGCATGCTCCAGCGCATCGGGCTGGCCCAGGCCCTCATTCAGGATCCCCGCCTCGTCGTTCTCGACGAACCCACGGCCGGCGTTGATCCCGCAGGATCCCACCAGATCCGCGACCTCATTCTCGACCTCAAAAAACGCGGCAAGACCGTCCTTCTGACCTCGCACCTTCTCGAGCAGGTTCAGGAAATCTGCGACCGCGTCGGCATCATGGCCCGTGGCGAAATGATCCGCGAAGGCGCACTCGCCGAGCTCGTCTCGGTGAAAAACCAAACCGAATTCGTCATCGAAAACGCCACGCCGGAAATCCGCTCCCAAATCGAGCACCTCCTCCAAAGCACTCCCGCCAAGCTCCTCAGCACGCGCCAACCCCAGCGCTCGCTCGAAAGCGTTTTTTTGGAACTCACAGCAGCAGCAGCCGATCGCAAATGAACCTCTTCATCACCGGCACCGACACCAACGCCGGAAAAACCTTCGTCACGGCACTCCTCACCCGTGCCTTGCGCTCAAGGGATTTCGAAACCATCGCCCTCAAGCCGCTGTGCAGCGGCGAGCGCTCGGATGTCGAAATCCTGCAAGCCGCGTCAGACCACCAACTATCCCTCGACGAAACCAACCCCGTCTGGCTCCGCGAGCCCGCCGCCCCTCTTGTCGCCGCCAACCTCGAAAATCGCAGCATCTCGCTCGACGCGCTCGTGGACTGGTTCCTCCGCCTCTCCCTCAAACACCCATCCCTCCTCGTCGAAGGCGCCGGCGGCTGGCTTGTTCCCATCACGCCCAAAGCCACCATCGCCGACTTCGCCGCCCGCCTTTCCCTACCGGTTGTGCTCGTCGTTGCAAACCGCCTCGGCTGCATCAACCACACCCTGCTCACGCTCGAGAGCATCCGCGCGCGGGGCCTCCACTGCCCAGGCATCGTTCTCAACACGCTCTCCACCACTGAAGATGTCGCCACGCGCACCAACCGTGAAATCCTCGAGCAACACACCCCGATCCTCCTCGAGATTCATCCCTCGCAAAAAGACATCCCGCCCACGCACCTCGCGCATTTTCTGCATGGCTGCATCCGCGCCAGTTCCACAGCAAAATGAAACTCTTCCCCATCTTTCTTGCACTCACCGCACCCCTCGCCCTAGCCGCGCCGGGCCTTACGATTTACAATCAGAACTTCGCCGTCGTCCGCGACACCCTGCCGCTCGACCTACCCTCCGGCACCAGCGAGCTTGTCTTTGATGGTGCCACCCGCCTGCTCGAGCCGGACTCTGTGATCCTCCGCGATGCCTCCGGCGCCCCGCTGCGCATTCTTGAGCAAAACTACCGCAACGACCCCGTCACCCAGCAGCTCCTGCTCTCGCTCTCCGAAGGAAAAGAAATCGATTTCCAGTTACGCGAGATCACCAAGCCCGACCGCATCGTGAAGGGAAAAATCATCCGCGCCATGCCCGATCAGCCGCCCATCATCGAAGTCGACGGCAAAATCCAATTCAGCCTCCCCGGAGAACCCCTCTTCCCATCCCTCGGCGACAACACCATACTCAAGCCCCGCCTCGTCTGGAAAATCCAGACCACACAGGCCATAAAATCCGAGGCCGAACTCGCCTACATCACCGGCGGCCTCACATGGCAAGCCAGCTACAACATCGTCGCCCCCGAAAAAGGCGACATCCTCGAAATCATCGGCTGGATCACCATGCAAAACCAGTCCGGACGCGATTTTGAAAACGCCAAAATCAAACTCCTCGCGGGCGATGTGAATAAAATCGCCCCTCCAGCCCGCGATCATCCCGCAAGGATGGCCGTCGCCGCCATGGCCATGAGCGCCCCCGAAGTCACCGAAAAACCCTTCGACGACTTCCACCTCTACTCCCTCCCGCGCCCGACCACCCTTCTCAACCAGGAAACCAAGCAGGTGGAATTCCTCCGCGCCTCCGCCGTCCAATCCGATACCATCTACACCTACGACGGCGCCGACATCACCAACTGGCAATCCATCGACCCCGCCTTCCGCCGCGCCAACGAAGAATTCGGAACCCAAAGCTCCACAAAAATCGCCATCACCCGCGAATTCAAAAACACCAAGCAAAACAACCTCGGCATCCCCCTCCCCAAAGGCCGCATCCGCTTCTACCGCGCCGATGGAGACACCCTCGAATTCACCGGAGAAAACGAACTCGACCACACCCCCGCCGATGAACTCATAAAAATCCACACCGGCGACGCCTTCGACCTCATCGGCGAGCGAAAACGCACCGACTTCCGCGTCGACACCGCCAATAAATCCGCCACGGAAACCTTCGAAATCACCCTCCGCAACCGCAAAAAAGACCCCGTCACCATCCGCGTCATCGAACACCTCTACCGCTCCGCCAACTGGAAAATCACAACCAACTCAGACCCCTTCACCAAACCCCATTCCCACCAAATCCAATTCTCCATTCCCGTAAAGCCCGCCGAAGAACGCAAAATCACCTATACCGTTCAATACACCTGGTAACCTGCCTCTCACAGCGCTTCATTATTGCGAGTCCTATTGCGCCGAAAGTGTTGCTGCCTGGAGTCATAGAACGCCGCTACAGCAACAATCCGCGCGTCAGCGCGCATCGACTTTCGGGAGGATCGGCGTCTTCAGTTGGCCCCAATTTCGGCCATGTCTGCTGATCCAAGCTGTTTCCGTAGTTTCCCCTTTTCTCTGCCCACTCTTCCTGCGTGCAGAGCTCGATTTCATGGGCACGCGCATCAATCGCGACTTCGAGATCAAAGGGCTCATGATCCCGCTTCAAGTTTCCTCGACCAGTTCACAAAACCTTCAAATCACTTGTGCCCGCGTGGGCCTCGAATCCAAAAAGTAGGCCTCTTTCGGATCGGCCCCATGCCGCAACTGGTCATCGAGGACATGGTTGTCATCCTGCCGGCTGGCGTCGACCTTGATCTCCGCTCATCGGCGCTGGACGCCTTCTTTCAACCCGAAACCGGCGATTGAAAAAAGTCGTTTTGCGCGGGAAGGCTGATGCACAGTGGTGGTGTGAACAAAACCGACACCGCCTCCGCCG
>CANKXQ010000210.1 GCA_947487745.1 Spartobacteria bacterium
ACCCAGATCGGCAGGGCGAGTGCGCCGCCGTAGCCGCCGGGTTTGATCGGGCGGGGTTTGTCGAAGCCGACCCAGACTCCGCAGGTGAGCGAGGGATCAAATCCAACGAACCACGCGTCGAGGTAGTTGTTCGTTGTTCCTGTTTTTCCACCACCTCTTCCCGTGAGGCCAAACTCCCTCGCGCGGGCGGCGGTGCCGCGTGTGACGACATCCTCCAGCAAGGAGGTCGTCATGCGGGCGGCGGCGGGATTCATGACGGGAATGCGACCTCGCGTGGATTTGTAGAGGATGTTTCCGCGTGAGTCGAAGACGCGGTCGATGAGATATGGCTGAAGTTTGACCCCGCCGGTGGCGAACACCGTATAGGCGGAGGTGATGTCCTTGAGATTGGTCTCGAAAGCCCCAAGGCAGATGGCGGGATAACGCGGGGGATCCGCTGCGATGCCGGCCTTCACGACCATATTGGCGATGCGATCCAGCCCCGAGCGCATCCCGAGCCGCACGGTCATGGTGTTGCGGGACTCGATCAATCCCTCGCCGGCGGGTTGGAGTCCGCGATAGGAACCATCCGAGTTTGAAGGATCGTAGGACCCGAATTTGCGTGGGATTTCACCTGGTTGAATGCGGTCGTCGGAGACCGGTTCATTGGGGGCGATGCCGGACTCGAAGGCGCAGGCGTAAACGAAGGGTTTGATGACGGAACCGGCCTGGCGTTTGCCAAAAAGAGCGCGGTGGAACTTACTGTTCTCGTAGTCGCGTCCCCCGACGATGGCGCGGATGCCGCCGCTTTTGTTGTCCAGCGCAATGGCGGCTGCTTGCAGGTAGGGTGCAGATTTTTCACCATCCAAAACAGCGCCCGCGAATTCACTCATCGGCTTATGCGGGTAGCCGGGCTGCGCCTCGACAGCCTGCAACCGGTCGCGCACGGCCTGCTCGGCGGCGGCTTGGAGCGGGCCATCGATTGTGGTGTAAATTTTCAGCCCGCCCTCGTTCATCTGTCCCGGCTCCAGCACAAGTTCCAGCTCGCGAAGAATGGCATCCATCGCCCAGTTGTCCTCCGGCGAGGTTTTGATGCGCGGCATGGCGAGCAGCGGGCTGGCGGCGGCCTCGTCGTATTGCAGGGTGGTGATGAAACCGAGGTCGCGCATGCGGCCAAGCACGGTGTTGCGCTCGCGCAGTGAGCCTTCTGGATTGTTGAGGGGTGAAAAACGATTGGGGCTGCGAATGAGACCGGCGAGGGTCGCCGACTCGGGGAGATTGAGTTTCGACGCCGGTTTCCCAAAGTAGGTCTGGCTTGCCGCTTCAATGCCATAGGTGCCGGAGCCGAAGTAGATGCGGTTCACATAGGCCTTGAGAATTTCCTCCTTCGTGAGTTCGGTCTCGATGCGAAAGGCCAGCGCGGCCTCGATGAGCTTGCGGTGGAGATTTTTTCCACCGAGAGGAAAGCTGTTTCTGGCGAGCTGCTGTGTGATCGTGCTGGCGCCCTCGCGGAAGCCGCCCAGGAAAAGGTTGCGCACCACGGCGCGGGCGATGCCGATGGGGTCGATGCCGTGGTGTTTGTAAAATCTCGTGTCCTCTCGGCTGATGAGCGCGTTGTAGAAATCATTCGAAACCTTGTCGAACGGCACAACCACACGGTTCTCTCCGGCAAGGCGGGAATAGTATTTCCCCTCGTGGTCGTAGATCACCGAACGCTCGTCCATTTCGTGAATCTCCGTGAGATCGAACAAATGCGCCCATCCATAATAGCCCGCACCCACAATCGACCAGAGCAGGGCAGTCACTATCCCGATCTTCAACAGCGAGATCAGCAGCACATGGCGCTTTTTGTGGCGCTCCTTGGCGAGCGACTTTGTGGCGCGGCGCGGCTTTTTGCTGGATTTGGGCTTGGGCACTGGAGGGGATTAAAGCATTTTGCGGGGAAATCCGACACGCAATCTTCCTGACCACCTGTGAAAATTCAAATCCTCACCATCTTTCCCGATGCCTGCCGAAGCGTTTTCTCGGAGAGCATTCTGAAACGGGCACAGGAAAAAAATCTCGCCACGCTTGAAGCGGTGGACCTCCGCAAATGGACCAAGGACCGCCACCGCACCGTGGATGACGCACCCTACGGCGGCGGGCCAGGAATGGTCATGAAGATCGAACCCATCGACCTCGCGCTGGCTGAAATCCGCTCCACCGCATCCAAAGTGATCCTTCTCACCCCGCAAGGCCGCACATTTTCCGACTCCATCGCCCGCAAACTCGCCAAGGAAACCGACCTTGTTTTTCTCTGCGGCCACTATGAAGGCATCGACCAACGCGTGGCGGACCATCTCGTCGATGACGAGATTTCGATCGGCGACTATGTTCTCACCAGCGGGGTGCTGCCGGCATTGGTCGTCACGGATGCCGTGGTGAGGCTCATCCCCGGCGTTCTTGGCGACGAGGAGTCGGCGCAGCAAGATTCGTTTTCCGCTGGCATCCTCGACCACCCGCACTACACCCGCCCTGCCGAATACAAGGGCTGGAAGGTTCCCGAAATCCTGCTCGGCGGGAACCATGCGGCGATTGAGAAATGGCGGAGGGAAACGGCTCTGGAGGCGACAAGGAAAAGACGCCCCGACCTTCTGTGACCACGAGTTTTCGCGCGGAGCTCACCAAGGCGGAGCGATCCCTCAGCGAAGAAGGCGCAGCCGGATGGGGCCCTTGGCGGTCGAGGGATCGACGAGCTGGTTGTTTTGCGTGATTTCAAGCAGCCCCTTGGCAACGAGCCGCCTTGCGGCGCGACGGACATCCTCCATGCGCTCGGACCAGTTGGCGGGAAAATGAGAACGGGCGATTTCGCTGGGGCAGATGGACGAGGTGCGAGGAATTTCCGCAAGGCGGCCAAGGATAGCCTCTTCAAGGGCGGAGGCGGCAGGTCCCGGCTTCCGGCGCCGGCAGGCATCAGAACAGTAGCGAACCTCATCCCAGCAGTTTTCCCATTTTTTGCGCCAAGTGAGGATTCGACCGCATGAGAGACAGGTTTTTTCAGGAATCGAAGAACGGGACACGAGGTGAGAAAATCCCCGGAGGCTGCTGGCTGCCGAGCAAAATCGCGATGGCTGCCATTTTGTAGGAGTTGCGGTTGTGTTCAAACTTGCCCAACTTAAAAGTGCGATGAACGAAAAAACAGCAAGCGGGACGAATCAAGAGCGCGATGAGGATGGGACAAGGCGGCGGAACTGTCTGCTGGCCGCCTTCCTCGGGGACGCGCTGGCGATGCCGGTTCATTGGTATTACGACCGGGCGGCCCTGGCGCGGGACTACGGTCGCGTGGTCGATCTTGTCGCTCCCAAAAATCCGCA
>CANKXQ010000211.1 GCA_947487745.1 Spartobacteria bacterium
GGGCGGGGGCAACTGGCGTCGCGCCTCGTCAAGGAACGCGGAAGCGCGCCAGGCGAAAATGCCGCTGTTCCAGAGGAAATTTCCAGCGGCAATGTATTCACGGGCTTTGTCCAGTTCCGGCTTTTCCACAAAGCGCCGCAAGGTGTGAATGGAACTGCCTTGTGGGCCTTGCGGCAGAGGCTCTGCGGTTTCCAGGTAGCCGTAGCCGGTTGCCGGAAATGCAGGGGGAATGCCCAGTGTGGTAACGGTGCCCGTGCGGTAGGCGATGTCCACCGCATCACTCAAGCAGGAACGGAAATTTGCGGTATCATGAATCATGGCATCCGCCGGAAGAACGATGCACACAGAGTCCGGGTCCAACGCACGGGCGATGGCGGTCGCAAGCGCGCAGGCTGGCGCCGTGTCACGTTTGGCGGGTTCAGCGATGATGTTTTTCTCCGCTAAAAAGGGAACGGCCGCTTTCGTGGATTCAAGTTGAGCAGAGTTGGTCAGAATAAAGGTGTTCTCCAAGAAAACGAGCCCCTCCAGCCTTCTCACAGTGGTTTCAAGCAGCGTGCGGTCATCAATCAAGCGAAGAAGGTGCTTGGGAGTGCTCTGGCGGCTCATAGGCCAGAACCGCTCACCGCTGCCGCCGGCCATCACAAACGCGAAAATCTTAGCGGAATTCATGGCGGAGATGATGTCTGGAGAGGCTGGAGGCGTCAATTGACCTTCTTTGCAGCCAAGTGAGGCGAAACGAGTGCCTCCTCCTGGCGCGTCAGACTACCAAAAGAGATCATTTTGATGATGCCCTGCGCCTCCTCGTCATGGCCATTGGCTGCAACGATGGCGGCGTAAACCGCTTTTTGGTGCGGCAGGAGAGCATGAAGCTGAATCGAAGGCTCCACATCCATCAGCTCGAAAAGAGCTTTCACTTTTGAGCCTGATTTCAAAAGCCCCAGTGCATAAGTCAGGCGAAAAGAGGCATTCTCCGGATATTTTTTTGCACGCGATACCAACTCCTCGAGCGGGACGGCTTCCCCCAAAATGAGACGAGTGTAGCCGGCGCGATCTTTTATCGTTTCCTCATTTGCGATGGTCCGCGATTTCATTGCCTGCCGGTAAAACTCAAGCATGAGCGTCGAGTCACGATACTGGCGGGCTACGGGATTGAGCGTTTGCACCGCCTTGAATGCCCAATTTTGATCGTTCAAAAGTGTGGGCATTTCCTGATAGAGAACTTTCCATTCCCCGACGCGAATGAGGCTGGTGAGGAGTTCCAGAAAAATATCGGGACGGTCCCGGTTTTTTGACAGAACTGCAATCCATAGCTCACGAGATTTGGCAGGATTACCCTTAATGCCGGCAATTGTGGCCTCGAGGGCCTGAATGCGGTAGGCGGGCAAGGGATTCGCAGGATCAGCCAAAGCTTGGGCTATGGCGCTCCACTGCTTCAGAGCAATGGCCAACTCGATCCACATCTCGAATGTCTTCGGGCTTGCGATGGCATCGGGCAAAGGCAAGGCTGCCTGAGCTAGCGTAGGCTCTTGAACATCAATTAACCAATCCACTGCAGGAAGGCGCTCCATCAGCGATAATGCCAGCAACCTTTTGACAAGACCTTGAAGAATCAGCGAACGCGAGGTTGGTTGCAAATCCAGCTGCAGTTTATCGGCAAATAGGAAGGACGCCGGATCGGACGCCGGGTGGCTTCGAATGATTTGAATAAGGCCAAGTGCGTCATCTGTCTCTAAGCCCCCTGAGGAAATTGTATTAACGCAAAGCTCCAGCGATTTCCGGCTGGGATCCAGCTTCGTGATTTTATCCATGATGCGCACCAATTCCGCCGATCGCTCTGGCTTGGGCTGCGGTTGGGAGAGAAGAAACTCATAAAAAGCCATGAGTGTCTCCATATTCTCAGATTTGGAGAGCGCGGAGCGCAGTTCCGACTCCTGAGCCGCTAAGTCGCCCATCTTACCATTGATTGAAGCTTTAAGGAGGTGCGGAAAAACTGAGTCCCGCCACTTTAGACTCAATAAATTCGCAACATCCCAGCCAACAACCAACCGGCCATATTTCACAGCTGCAAGAGCGAGATTCATGGCATCCTCGCGCGTCGCTTTTGGGGAAAGAACCACTTCTTCTTTCGCTCCTAAAAACTTGTCTCCACTGCGAAGAACATCTCCACCCCCATCAAAAAAAGCTCCTAAATCGGAAGAACCGTCAGCGAGTTGAATTTCACTCGGCAGGATACTTCCTTGAAGCGCAACGAAGCGATAATACTCCAGCGCCCGCGGATCACCCTGCTCATCCAACAGGCGCGCCATGAGCCGACACGAAGCAATGTGATCAGGCACCAGAAAAAGGGCCTTTTGAACATTCATAAGCGCCTCATCATTTTTGCTTTGAGAAATAAGTCTCTCAGCCGCCTTTTGATACTGAGTAGCACGGTATTGGTCCACGGTGCTGTGGGCGAAGTTCCACAAAAAATGGACCGAAAAAACCGCCAAGACCGCGATTGTCAGCCTCGAAAACCAATACCAATTTATTCCAAAATTAGGGCGCAGTCTTCGTTGGTAGAAAACCGGTCTCACGAATGATTCAGACCTTCACCCGGACAGCCCGGGTTTTATCGAGTTTGAGAACTCCCTCGGCATCTGCCGGCAACTGCGCCTTGGGGTCGGTGATTTTTTCGCCTTTCCACTGAATACTGCCACCTTCGATGAGGCGGCGGGCATCGGATCGGGAGCGGGTGGTTTGAAAACAGGAGGCAAACGCTTCGACGACGACACTCGGAAAATCCCGCGCCCCGGCGGGGCTGAACACGGGCAGGTCGGCGGCTTCCAGATCGCGGGAACTGAAACGGGTATTGAATTCCTCGAGCGCTTTGTTGCCGGCTTCCTCGCTGTGAAAACGAGCTGTGATGCGGCGTGCGAGAGACTTCTTGGCATCCATCGGGTGCAACTCCGCTGCCAACTTCTCGTGGAGCAGAACATCGTAATAACGAGCCATCAATTCATCGCTGATGCTCATAATTTTCCCAAACATGTCAGTCGGGGCGTCGGTGAGAGCGATGTAGTTTCCGAGACTCTTGCTCATCTTCTGGTGGCCGTCCAAGCCTTCGAGAATTGGCATGACCATGGCCACCTGCTGCGGCAGGCCTTCCTCGCGTTGGAGGTCGCGGCCGACCATGATGTTGAAAAGTTGGTCGGTGCCGCCGAGTTCCACATCGGCCTTGATCATGACGGAGTCCCAGCCCTGCATGATGGGGTATTGGATTTCGTGGGCGCGGATAGGCAGGCCCTTGTCGAGGCGGTCGCGGAAGTCCTCACGAACAAGCATTTGGTGG
>CANKXQ010000212.1 GCA_947487745.1 Spartobacteria bacterium
GGCGAAACCGGCGAAGTCACCCGCATCCTGCGCCAACTCCAAACGATCCGCCTCGGCGCTATCCACCTCAAAAACGAAGGACTCCAAGTCCTCCAACAAATCACCAAAGTCCCCGTCGACCTCAACGCCCAACTCGCCAAACTCAAACTCCTACACCTCTTCGCCGCCCCGCCCGCCTGGGCAAAAAACGCCGAACCAACACAGCCGTAGCCCGAAAAAAATCGCTCCGCTTGTGTTTATCGGCCTCTCCGGTCGGGAAGAAGGGAAGTCAGGTTAGCAGGCGATGAGCCTGAAGGAACGCGGTTCGGCTCGTCTCTCCTTCACCCCACAATCTGCGACTCGACCTGTTTCATGGTCTCGCGGAGCGCGGTGTAGCCGAAGTGGCCTTGGGGGACTTTGAGGAGGCTGGAGCCGGCCCAGCGCGATTGGAGGAGCGTAAGGTCTTCGAGGGGGGAGACGCGGTCGTGGAGGCCTCCGGTGAGCAGGATGGATGAGGGGTCGCAGAGTGGAACCCCATGGAGCGGGGAGACGAGGTGGTCGAAGCGGGCGGTGTTGCCGCGCGAGTGGCCACGGCTACGCAGTTCGCGCCTCATCACGGCCGAGCCGGGGCTTTCCCAGACGGCCTTGTCCATGTTCACGATCGGCTGCACCAGGGCGACGAACCGGAAATCGGCCTCGAGAAAGGACAGCAACGCGCCGGTCCATCCACCATAGCTCGTGCCGACGATGGCGAATTCGCGTGTGCCGCGTGTGCGGAGCAGGGCCATGAGTTGGCGGAGTTCAATCACGCCTTGCCGAATGCCCTCGGCGTTTCGGACGAGGTCGGCCGTGATGGCCAACTCGCCGTTCCAAGTGCGGCGCGGCGTGCGCGAGTAGTGATAGGGCAGATGCGGGAAGGCCACACTCCAGCCGTTGCCGTTGAACCACGCCGCAAGCCGACGGTAGCCGATATCGCTGGCACTCATGAGGGCGTGGAGCAGCAGGACGGTCGGAGCATTTTTATCGCGGGCTGGAAAAAAACCCACGCGCACCCGGTCGTTTTCAGGGTGTCCGGTGGTTCGTGGCGAATCCCACTCGATCCAGCCATTTTTAAGACTCGGACGCTGAGCCGGCGGCATGCGGTAATACTGTTCGCGGCTTTGCCCCCCGCACTCCGCCAGATACCGCTCCAGAGCATCGACCGAGCAGGCATCCGCCCTGCGCCGCCATTGGATGGCATGCATCATGTTGCACATCGTGCCATCGACGAGCCACGAAAGGGGACGGTTCACAAGAGCCTTCATGGTTCGCGCATGCGCTCCTGCGGCGAGTGCGGGAGGTCATCGGCTGTGAGGTGGCATCTCGTGACGAGGTCGTCCCTCAGGCGGATCAGTGCGGCGGCGACATCGTCGCGGAGTTTTTTCCGTCCGCCATCCGGGCTTGGGAAAACCGGCTCGCCCACCGCGATGAAAACCTTCGCCCTCCGCCAGGGGAGCCAATTGCGGCGGTTGTAGAGGCGCTCGCTGCCGAGGATCACAACGGGCAGGACGGGGCAACCCGCCTTGGCCGCGATGAGGAACGCCCCCTCGCGCATGTCGGCACCGGAAAGGATCGATTGCGCGCCGTCACGGATGCCGCCCTCTGGGAAGACTCCGATCATGCGACCTTGCTCGAGCCGCCGCAGCGCGTGCCGCAAGGCCTGCCGGTCGTCGCCGCGCCGGTCTACCGGAATCACATCCAGCCAGGTGAAGGCCGCCTTCGACCACGAGGCGCCGAAGAGCTCAACCATCGCGATCCAGTCGATCTTGCGCGACAGCCAGCCACTCAGGAATGGCGGGTCGAAGTGGCTAATGTGGTTGCTCACCATCACGCAGGCGCCATCTGGGATTTTTCCGAACTGCACAAAACGGACGCGCGAGCCGAAGTGGAGAAGGAATTTTAAGAACGAGACGACGCAGTGATAGAAGACCGTATGAAAGACGTTGCGGGCGGTCATGGGCTTACTGCGCGGCCGTCGTGAAATAGCGTTCCTGCTTCGGAGTGATCTTGCGGCCGAGTTTTTTCAGCACCAGCAGCATGTCCTCCCAGACCTTGCGTTTTTCGGTGATGGTTTGGTTGCGCAAAAGCCATGCGGGATGGTAGGTGACCATTACAGGAATGCCCTCGAACTCGAGCCAGGTGCCCCGGATGTCGCGTATCAAGCGTGTCTCGCCAAGCAGGCCCTCCGCAGCCGTCGCACCGAGCGCGACCATGGCGCGGGGCTTTACCAAGCGCACCTGCTCGCGCAGCCAAGGCAGGCAGGTCGCCATTTCTTCGCCCTTCGGCTTGCGGTTGCCGGATTCTTCGCCAGGCATGTCAGGGCGGCACTTCATGACATTCGCGATGAAAATGTCATCCCGCGTGAATCCCATGGCCTCGATGATTTTTGTGATGAGTTGACCGGATTTCCCAACGAAAGGCTCCCCCTGCACATCCTCCTCGGCCCCCGGCGCCTCGCCGATGAACATGAGCTCCGCCGAACGATTGCCAACGCCGAAGACGACTTGTGTGCGCGAGGCCACGAGATTCGGGCATTTCACGCAGCCAAGAATCGCCTTTTCCAGCAGCTCCCAAGTCCACTCGGTGGCGGGCGGTGGAGGCAGGGGCTGGACTGCCGCCGCCGGGCGGGTGGTAGCGGCCTTGCGAAGACGCTTCAATGCCGTCTGCGAAGCCTTGGGCGAGGACTTGATGCCCTTTTGGACCTCTTTCAAAAGAGGAAGCGCCTCTGCCAGCGCTTGCTGAAAAACATCACTCATTGGTGCCAGAATTAACAATCCCTCGCAGGCGGGGCGAGATTTTGCTGCGGAGGCATGGAATTTTGTTTCACGCGATCGGGGCGAAGGGCATAGTTCTCCTATCTTTTATGGCTAAATCCGACGACTCCACACCCACTGACAAGGCGGCCGCAGCCCGCCTCAAGAACCTCGACCTCGCCCTCCAGCAAATCGAAAAAGACTACGGCAGCGAAGCGATCCGCCGCCTCGGCGACGCCCATGTGTCGCAAGTCGAGAGCATCCCGACCGGAAACATCATGATCGACCGCGCGCTCGGCGTGGGAGGTTTCCCCCGTGGACGCATCATCGAGATTTACGGCCCGGAAAGCTCGGGGAAAACCACGCTCACGCTCACAGCGATCGCCCAAGCCCAGAAACTCGGTGGATTGGCGGCATTCATCGATGTGGAGCACGCTCTTGATCCCCACTACGCCCGCAAGCTTGGCGTAAATCTCGACGAGCTTCTTGTCTCCCAGCCCAGCTCGGGCGAGGAGGCTCTCCGCATCTGTGAG
>CANKXQ010000213.1 GCA_947487745.1 Spartobacteria bacterium
CCCATCCTCGAGCCGCCAGGCGGAGAAAAGAAAGTCCTGCTGCACTCATGCTGCGCGCCTTGTTCGGGAGAGGTGATGGAGGCGATGGCCGCCTCGGGGATTGATTACACGATTTATTTTTACAATCCGAATATCCATCCGAGGGAGGAATACGAACTGCGCAAATCGGAGAACATCCGCTTTGCCGAGAAGGAAGGCATTCCCTTCATCGACGCGGACTATGATACGGACAACTGGTTCGCCCGCGCGAAGGGATTGGAGTGGGAGCCCGAGAAAGGTGCCCGCTGCACGATGTGCTTCGACATGCGCTTTGAAAGGACAGCCCTCTACGCGCACGAGCATGGTTTCCCGGTCATCACAAGTTGTCTGGGTATTTCCCGTTGGAAGGACATGGACCAGATCAACGGATGCGGAGAACGCGCTGCGGCAAAATATCCCGGTATCACTTATTGGACATTCAACTGGCGCAAGGGCGGCGGGGCGCAGCGGATGCTGGAGATCTCAAAGCGTGAAAATTTTTATCAGCAGGAATACTGCGGATGCATTTACTCCCTTCGCGACACGAACAAGTGGCGCCTTGCCAACGGACGGGAGAAGATCGAAATGGGCGTGAAGTTTTACGGTCAACCGGAAGCTTGAGGCTCTCAGGCACTGGCCCGCAGGCTGTAAAACTCGTAGCTATCCACCAGCGCAAGCCAACTGGCCTCGATGATGTTGTCCGAGACACCCACCGTGCCCCAGCTTGTGTGGCCATCAGTTGAAACAATGAGCACGCGGGTCTTGGCGGCTGTGCCTCGTGTTCCGTCGATGATGCGGACTTTGTAGTCGGTGAGGCGGACTTGATCGATCCAGCTGTAAAAAGGCCTCAAAGCCTTGCGCAGGGCGGCGTCGAGAGCGTTCACGGGGCCGTCACCCTCCTCTACCGTGTATTCGGGGCGACCGGAGGCGTGGAGTTTGACTGTGGCTTCGCAGGTTGTGAAGTCATGCTGATTGGATTGACGGAACGAGCAGTGGTATTCTTTGAGATCGAAGAGCGGAGTGTGGCGGCCAAGCGTGCGGCGGATCAGGAGCGCGAAGGAGGCGTCTGCCGCCTCGAACTCGTAGCCCTGTGCTTCGATCTCCTTCACTTTTTTCAAGATGGTCGAGACTTCAGGCGCACCTTTTTGGAATTCGAATCCGAGCTCTGCAGCTTTTGCGAGAATGTTGCTCTGGCCTGACATGTCGGAGACAAGGATCGTCTGAGAGTTGCCAACGAGCGTCGGATCCATGTGCTCATAGGTGCGGGAAATTTTTTGCACGGCATGAACATGGAGGCCGCCTTTGTGTGTGAAAGCCGCCGTGCCGACATACGGTGCCCGGATGTCCTGCGGCACATTCGCCAACTCATCGACGAAGCGGGAAACTTCGCGCAGGGCTGTGAGATCAGGCACGCAGGGGATTCCCATTTTAACCTGCAGCGTTGGAACGATAGTCGTGAGGTTGCAATTTCCCACGCGTTCGCCGTAGCCGTTGATGGTTCCCTGAACTTGACAGGCTCCGGCTTCGATGGCGGCAAGGGCGTTTGCCACGCCGAGTCCACAGTCATTGTGGGTATGGATGCCAACGGGGCATTTGAGATCAACGATCACCGCAGAAGTGATGCGGTGAATTTCGCCGGGAAGAGTTCCGCCATTTGTGACGTAGAGAACGAGCAGATCGGCTCCAGCATCCCTCGCGGCGCGGAGTGTTTTCAGGGAATACTCGGGATTATCCTTGTAGCTGTCGAAAAAATGTTCGGCGTCGTAGAAGACTTCGCGGCCGTGTTTTTTAAGATGGGCCACCGTGTCGGCGATCATGGAGAGGTTTTCCTCGGCAGTGACATTGAGAACCTCTGTGACATGCAGCAACCATGTCTTGCCGACGATTGTGACCACCGGCGTTTGTGCCTCCAAGAGCACGCGCACCTGGGCATCCGCCTCAACCGCAATGCTGCCGCGACGGGTGCTGCCGAAAGCGGCGATGCGGGCGTTTTTCCAAGTGAGCTTAGCCGCCTCGGCAAAAAAAGCTGCATCACGAGGATTCGAGCCTGGCCAACCGCCTTCAATGAAATCGACCCCGAACGAATCCAATTTTTGAGCGACGCGAATCTTGTCGAGGATGGAAAAAGAAATCCCCGTGCCTTGGGTGCCGTCGCGCAGCGTGGTGTCGTAAATGGTGACCGGTTTCATAAAAGAGCGTCCAAACTACCTGCCGGGCAGGCTGGGATCAAGAACGCGCAAACGCTCCGCTTGACCCCGCTGCGGAGGCGACACATCATTCGCCCGCCTTGAATATGTATTCCTCGTCCCAATGGGACATCCAATTTCTCGCCGAAAATCAGGTCGTTCGCTCGAAAGATTTCGGCATGACCAAGGAGGCAAAGAGCGTGAAGTATCCGATCCGCCTGCTTCGTTACTGGTTCGGATACCAACTCCTCCGTGAAGAGTGTCTCCGGGCGGGGCGTCCACTGGATGTCGCTGAGATCGGCGTCCATGTCGGCCAGATGCTGGAATTTGTGAAATCCGCGCCAAGTGGAGTGCGCTTTGATCGTTGGACGGCTGTCGATGCCGTGATGCTGCGCGAGAGGCTTCTGAAAGCCGGCTACACAGATTTTTTTGAAGCGAATCTTGAGGATGCGAAGTTTGCTCTTCCGCACCAATACGACACCGCAATCTTGCTTCATGTCTTGGAGCACCTTTTCGAACCGGAGGATGTTTTGAAAAAAATCGCCTCCGCTATTCGGCCAGGAGGCTCGCTGATTGGAGGTTTCCCCGTGGTGCCGGGTCCATTTGCAGCGATCCGCCAGAGTCAGGTTCGCCGCACGGCGAAGCCGATGGGTCATGTGAGCGTGTTTTCGCCCGCGCGCGTGCGCCGCATGGCCGAACAAGCCGGGCTGAAGGTGGAGTTCATGAGCGGGGCATTTTTGATGCGCAGCAAGGGAAGCGCCCTCGAAAACTCCGCCGTATGGATGCGCCTCAACATTCTTTGGGGCCGCATTTTTCCTGGCTGGCCGGGCGAGATCTACTGGCTCATGCGCAAACCGGCATGACATTGCCGGAAGCCACAATCACGATAGAACGCATCGCCTACGGCGGCGCGGGAATCGGCCGCCTGCCGGATGGAAGGGTTTGTTTTGTCCATGGAACACTGCCCGGGGAGCGCGCTCTCGTGCGAGTAGTGAAATCAAAGAAAAATCTCGCCGAGGCTGATTTGGTGAAGCTTTTAGAAGCATCACCCCGCCGCGTTGCACCGAAGTGCCCGGTCTT
>CANKXQ010000214.1 GCA_947487745.1 Spartobacteria bacterium
AGAGACCATCGATTTGGCGAGTCCCTCGACGGTTTTTAAGAAGATGTTTCCAGTGAACCCGTCGCAAACGACGACCTCCACGGGTTTCTTGAAGATGCCGTGCCCTTCGACATTTCCGGCAAATGTGATCGGTGCCTCCGAGAGCATCTGGTAGCATTCGAGGCAGAAATCCGTGCCCTTGCCGGGCTCGGTGCCGATATTTAAAAGACCAACCCTTGCCTCGGGTGTGCCAACGATGGCTTTGTAATAAACGCTGCCCATCACGGCAAATCCGACAATGTGCTGCGGAGTGGGGTCGATATTCGCGCCGCCATCGATCAAAAGAAAAACCCCGCCGTCGGCTGGAATGAGCACACCGAGAGCGGCGCGGTCGATGCCGGGCAGTGTGCGGAGTTTGATAGTCGATGCCGCCACAAGGGCACCAGTGTGCCCGGCGGATACGACGGCATCGGCTTCACCGCTTTTCACGAGGTCCACCGCGCGGCTCACAGACGAATCCTTTTTCCTGCGAACGCTGTCGAGCCCGCTATCGGTCATGTCCACGACCTGCGAGGCGTGGTGGAACGAAAAGCGGGATTGGATATCCCCCGTGGAATGTTTGGCGAGTTCCGCCCGGACTTTCTGCTCGTCGCCAACGAAGATGATCTCCACATCGGGAAAATCACGGAGTGCTTGAACAGCTCCCGCTACGGGATTTTGCGGGGCATGATCCCCTCCCATTGCGTCGAGGGCAATTTTCATCCGGGGAAAATCCGACCCTCGGAACTACTCTGCGCCGATGGTGAGAACCTGGCGTTTGTTATAATATCCGCAGGATGGGCAGGCCACATGGCCCGGGACGGATGCGCCGCATTGAGGGCACTTGGCCAGCTTCGGGGCTTGCCAGCGGTTTGCCGCCTTGCGTGTGCGAAGGCGCATTTTCGATGTTTTGCGTTTGGGAACTCCCATAATTTTACTTTGATTTTGATTTTAGCTTGTCCAGCGCGTCCCATGCCGGCACGAACTTTTCGACCGGCCGCCCGAAGGCAACCCGGGAGTCATCGCGACGCGCGGGGCATTGCTTTTCACCGCCGCTGTCGCACTTGGGGTGCGCGGGCAGGGCAAGGTGCATATCTTCCCTGACCTCGGGGGTCAAGTCAATCAACTCCGCCTTTGGTAAATCGATTTGCATCGAAAAGGGATCAATGACCAGCTCCCAGTCGAAATCCTCAAGGCAGTTGACGCATTGCATTTTTCCCCGGACGGACAGACTGCCGGTGGCAAACAGACCGCCGCCGCTCAAGCCCACATCGAGCGAGTAGCACAGAGGCGCGGTTGGCGTGAAGCCACCCTGTTCGAGTTCCAAGGGAGCGGCGTCTTCCTCGCCCTCGATGTGCAGTGTGTCCCCTTCCGGTATGTGGTGAAGGTGCACTTTCATGAAAAAAATTTATCATCGCCTGCGAAGGTGGTCAATCAGGCGGGGGTGCTTTTAAAATGGTTCTGGGAGTATTCTGAAATTTTCGTTCACGCGAACAAGTCGCTGTGGCTACCCAATCGCACCAATTGGAGTTCCTCATGCGTTTGGACATAGATGAGGAGCAAATCCGGTTTGAGATGGCACTCGCGGCATCCAGCGTATCCTCCTTTCAAGGGATGATCGCGGAATCGAGCTTCCAGTGGCAGGCCTTCGGATAACAGCTCGATGATCTTTTCGAGTAGGTCATCCAGACCTTTCTCGCGAGCCCGCTTTTTGTAATCCCGCTTGAACTGGCTCGTGTATTTGATTTCGCGCATCAGGTTTTGAGAGCGCGTAGAGTTTCGGTGGCGGATTTAAATTTTCGGATTGGTCGCTCATTCAATGCTGCGCGGGTTTCCGTATTGGGAGTGCGATCGGCATAACGAGCTTCAATTTCCTCTAGGCTGGCGTTCTCCAAGTTGAGGTGGGGGCGGGTAGATAGCGCGAAAGGGATGGCTTTGTGAATGCAGACCTGTGAGAGAAAAATGTTGATTGCATCACCCACGGTGATCCCAAGTTTGGAGAAAATCTGTTCGGCAGCGCTTGCTTTTTCGCAATCAACCCGGGCGCGTAGTATGGCTGTTTTAGACATGACACAAAAATGCTACAATTGTGCTTCGTCGTCAACAGGCGAATCTCAAATAAACGATTTTTTGCAGTGCCTGCAGATACCTCTCGGACCTCTCGGGAATACTCAACTTTTATTGATCACTAGGCTTCGTGGTTCGGTCATTTCCTCCATGGCGTAGCGGATGCCCTCGCGGCCGGAGCCGCTTTCCTTGACTCCGCCATAGGGCATGTTTTCCACGCGGAAGGTTGGGACTTGATTGACCATCACGCCGCCGACTTCGAGTTCCTCGAAGGCCCGGATGGCATTTTGAAGGTTGTTTGTGAAAATGCCGGCTTGGAGGCCGAAGCGGGAGTCATTCACCATGGCGAGGGCTTCTTCGAAGGTTCCGTAATGCTGGAGCACAGCCAGCGGGGCGAATGCCTCTTCGCGTAGCACAGGCGAATCGGACGGCACATTCTCCAAGAGCACCGGTCCAAGAAGGGAGCGGGCCGAGGTCTGTAAGGGCGTGAGCAGGGAGGCGCCGGCATCTGTCGCCTGCTCGATCCAATTTACGATCTTCTCACGGGCTGCGGTGTTGATCATCGGCCCGACGAGAGTCTGGCGGTCGGAGGGGTCGCCGCTGTGGATTTTTTCCTTGATGAAAGAGACGATCGCACCCCGGAATTGGTTGAAGATTTCTCGATGCACGAGGATTCGTTGGACGCTGATGCAGGATTGGCCCGCGAATCCGTAGGCGGCGGCAGCGATTTTCGGGACGGCGGCGTGCCAGTCCGAGTCGGGCTCGATAATCACAGCGGCATTTCCGCCAAGCTCGAGGGCGCATTTCATTTTTGCGGCGTGGGCCTTGAGCTTCCAGCCGACATCGACACTCCCGGTGAAGCTGAGCATTTTCACCCGTGGATCGGACAGCAGCGGCGGAATGAGTTCGTGGGCGAACGGGACGATATTGATCTGTCCTGCCGGAACTCCCGCCTCATGCAGAACCTCGGCGAGGAGCAGTGCCGTGAGTGGAGTCTTCATCGCTGGCTTGAGCAGCATCGTGTTTCCGGTGGCGATGCAGGGGGCGACTTTGTGGGCGACAAGGTTCAGCGGAAAATTGAACGGGGTAATCCCGAGAATCACGCCCAGCGGGAAGCGGCGGACGATGCCGAAGTGGCCGAGCCCCGGAGCACTCGCTTCCATATTGATGCCATGGCCATCGTCGCCCAG
>CANKXQ010000215.1 GCA_947487745.1 Spartobacteria bacterium
CCCTCGCAACCGCGCGTCCCCGTGCGATGCCGGGATGGCAGAGCGTCTGGGTAGAGACTGCATCGCCCGTCTCCTCCAGCGCCTCGCGCACCACTGGTGCGACGCCTGCGGGTATTTGGCCCGAGTGCGCTTTTTCTAGAATGGCACGCAGAAACTGCACTTGGTAGTTCGGCGACCAACTCGATCCAACCAAGGATTGAAAAATCAGTTCATTGGCGGCGTGGATCCATCCGGCGCAGCCGGGGAATTTTGACGCGAGCCATGACTCGATGCGGAGATCCTCCAGCACATTGAGAAGATCCTGATAAAGTTGGCAGCGTTCTATGGGATAGAGGTGGTGAATGCGCGTGATCGCACAATGCGCGCTCTCGTGAAGCAGGATGGCGCGACACACATCGGCCGATTTTTCCGTGAGGTAGTCGGGGTCCACCGTGATGATGCGGTCCCTCCAGTGCCAACTCCAACTCGCGCCGGCATCCCCTTCGATCAAGCTGACCTCCTCGCCTGTCACTTGGCAGGCGAGAGCTTGGAGTTCGCGGAGAAGAAACGAGCGGTTGTGCGATTTAATCATGGATTTATCGGGATTGCGGGGTGTGAAAGTGGTAGCTGGATCAGGCGAGACCTGTGGCTCTGAGTAGCGCCAGAGCGGCTGCGCGGTCGGCCGGGTCGGCGAGGCGTTGGATGTAAATCTCCGCCATGACACGCGCTGTCACTCCCCGCAGGCGGGATGCGCCCTTGGCGTTTTCATGGATGAGGCGCATCGCATTGAGCAGGGTGCGGCGGGTGAATACATAGCGCTCGCGGCGCACACGACCGATGCTCGCAGGAGCCTCGTTGTCACCTGCAGCCCCCGAAATGCGGGCGTGGAACGAGGAGATGGATTTGAGGGTCATTTCCAAATCGGGGAAATCCGCGAGCGCTGGATAGATCGGCTCCGAGCGCGGGGGTATCCAGCGCACGCCCTCCCACACAAAGGCGGGGCTTTCTCCCGTAACCAGACAGCGGAGCATATCAAGCAGTTCTGGTTCCGACGGCTTGCCGATGTGTCCCCAGATGCCCCAGCGGTCACGGAAGGCTGGCGAGAGCGTGGCGCGTCCTGCGTATTCCGAGGGGTTCATGGTTCCGAAGAGGCGGAAATTTTCCGAGATCGGCACATCGCCTCCGCCGCCGAAGCGGCGTCCATCGTGCTCGGTCAGGACGAGCGTTGGAGGCAGTTCCAGCACAGGATTCAAGCGCTCGAGCACTTGGGGTTCGGCGAGGTTCACTTCGTCGAGGATCACCCACCAACCGTTGCGAAGGGCGCGTGGAATGTAGCCCTCTGAAAATTCCCACGCGGGGTGGTTTTCTCCCGACTGGGTCGAGGGGATGAAGCGCCCGACCAGTTCGCCTGTATCGGTGTGCCCGCTCAGGTTGACGCGGATTGCATTTTGACGAGCCATCATGGCGAGCCAGAGGATGGCGGTTGTTTTGGCCGTGGCCGTTTCGCCCTCGAGCATACAAGGAATGCCATGGCGAACGGCGAGTGCCGCCTTGCGTGCCGTGGTGAGAAAAAGGCGGTCGAGGCAGAGGTGTTTGAATCGACTTGCGTCCTGAGCCTCGTTTTCAGGTCCGTATGGGATTTCCATATCCAAAATGCGAAGAGTTTTATCCCCCGCTTCGATTGCTGAGCGCTCCTCTTCGGCTCCGCGAGCGAGGCGGGTGAGTTCGGAGAGAGTAAAAACCGCATACCCCTGCCCGAGAGCTTCGGCTTTATCACCTGGAGAGGCGTTGTCAGGCAACACAAGGGCATCCGCCCCAGCACGAAAGGATGTGGCCTCCGCGCCAAGTTCCATGATCACTTGGCGCGCTATGGTGGTGGCATGAGACCCAAGACCGCCCACACAGAGGCGGCTACCCTGTCCGATCACGGACACGGCCTGTTTTGGCTCACTGGTTTCTGTGGATGTCATAAAATCTCCTTGTTTTTAGAAGTTTGCATTGCAGTTGATTGCCTTGCGGGCTTATCCGAAAATGTCATCCGCATCATTGCCCACATCTTGCTCATTCGGTTCGCCTTTGGCTGCGCTCTGGATTTTCGCCGTTTCCTTGAGGATGCGTTCGTGGAGATCTGGCAGGCTCAACAAAATCGCGTCTTTTACATCCCCAGATAGTTCCAGTTGCTCAATCCCGTCAAAGGCGCCGAGAAATTCGATCACATCCGCAGGAAGCACTTTTTTAATGAAGTCCCACCCGACCGTGCCGGCCGGGGTCACATCCTTCCAGCGTATCCAATTTCCAGTCACGCCGTTGGCATCCTCCGCCTTCAAGGTTCCATCGCTATCATCAATATGCGTGACAGTATAAATGCCTCCGATGGTGTAGTTATGTTCATTTGAGTTTCCACTGATGCGGATTTTGCGGCCTACGGGGACTTTTTTCATTTGATTGTGTGTTGTTGTTGGTTGGTTGTTATTTGTTATTGGACGCGAGCGTCTTGGTTTGGATTTGCGTTTCATTATACCAGATCCCTGTGGCAAGGATTGTCACACCCTTCAAAAAAAAATTTAAGGAATTTGGAGGCGAGGGAAGCTTACTTAAGCCTCCCTTAACTGAATCTTTCAAGTAGGGCTTGGGTTTATTTGAGACAAAATGGCACATTTTTATTTATGGAAATATTCTTTATATAAATATACTAAGGGGTTTGTTTTTAGATACAAAAGCTATCTAAAAATGGTCCTGTCTTGATTGATCAGGTGAGAAATTAAATCAGATGTCCCCGGAGATTGCAAGAAAAAAATGAAACGGAATTCGATGGGTAGTCTGTCATAAAAACATATATATTTTATAAGTTATTTTAATGAAAAAAATTAGTAATTATTATAAATTATATAAATATTTGTATTGTCATACAATTAAAAACGGAAAAAAGACCGTTCAAGCGGCGAAAACAACCATTCATGTCATAAAAATGACCATTCGAGGAAAATAACCCGAAAAAGCGTGTTTTTTGCCTTCGTGCGCATTGTTTTCTTGGCTTGCGGAGGAGTTTTCGTCAGGTTCGCGCCGATGAAAAAATCCGGATGTCTCGTGGCGTTTCTGCTCGTGGCGGTTTGTGCGAGTATGTTTGTGAATTTGCTTTTGCTGGCTTTGATTGGAACCAAGGGGGCATCGGCCATGGCGGGGGTGAAGGTTCTTCCCGAGAAAGAGTATGATGAGGAGGTGCTTTCCGAGGGGTCGGATTCGCATTCCAAGGTGGCCGTCATTCCGTTGGACGGGGTGATCGGCTTTG
>CANKXQ010000216.1 GCA_947487745.1 Spartobacteria bacterium
TGCCGTCGTCGTATTTGATGAAGCTCCACTTGGCACCAGCGGGAAAGCCCGCTCCGCCACGACCGCGCAGGTTGGCGGCTTTGACCATGTCGATGATCTCGCCGGGCTTCATGGTGATGGCTTTTTTCAGGGACTCGTAGCCGCCGTGGGCGAGGTAGGTCTCAATGTCGGGCGCGTAGCCGGGTTTGCTGATGTTTCCGAAAATGATGCGGCGCTCTTTCGGGTGCGGAGGTTGGAGAAGGGAAGCCATATTATTTGTATTTCTCTACGATTGCAGACACTCCGGCGGGCGAAATCTTTTCGACGAGGTCGTCATTGATGAGCGCCACAGGGGCGCTTCCACAGCTGGCGAGGCATTCGACAAATTCGACACTGAATTTGCCATCGGCTGTTGTGGGTGGTGCGCAGCCGAAACCATGATGCTCCTCGTGCGGATCGAGTCCCACGGCTTGGCAGAATTTTTCCTTCACCTCGTAACTGCCGGCGAGGGCGCAGGCAAGTGTGCGGCAGACGCGGATAACCGTCTTGCCGGCCTGCTCGCGGCGGAACCAAGGATAGAAGGTGACCAGTTCGAGAATATTCACCGGCGTGAGGTCGAGTTGCGCGGCAATCCATTCGATGCCGGTGTCGTCGATGAATCCAAAGTGGTTCTGCCAGAGATGCAGCAACGGAAGCGAAGCGCTACGTTTCGAGACAGGATAGTGGGAAATGAGTTCCTGCGCCTCGGCGGCGAACTCTGGCGTGATGGCATCCGCCTGACGCGTGGTGGTGTCTATCATGGGCGGCATTTATCGGAGGTTGGGGCCTCCGCTTCAAGCAAAAGCATTTCGACTGCCGCGCCATTTGTGCGTTGGGAGGGTCAACCTCCGGCTTGACCCAAGGTTGAAACGCCATGCTACCACTCCGCCTGGTTCCCGCCACGCCGTGCGTCGACGCCGCTTTGCGGCTGAAAAAAATGGGCATGCGGACGATGCCCCTCCCGGAGTTACGAAGGGTGCTGCTGCGCCGGGTTTTCAAATTTAAAGGCCTTCTCGCGGAGCAAGAAAACGGTTCGGGCTGTGGCACCGCGATGGATTTTGAGGCAATGGACGCCGCGCTCGACCATTGCTACGCGGATTTCGGGTGCTGAGAGAAGCGACTCCACGGCAGCCTGGAGAGTGGCTTCATCGTGAATCTCGATGGCGGCTTGTGAGCGGAGGAGACCTTGGACAAGTGAAGCAAAGTTCCGCATGTGGGGGCCAAAAATAACGGGAACTCCCGCAGTGATTGGTTCGGCGGGGTTTTGTCCGCCGCGATCGCACAGGCTTTTTCCAATGAAGACGACGGTCGCGCAAAGATACCAGCTCGCCAGTTCGCCGGTCGTGTCCACGAGGAGGACATCGGGTTTTGAGTTGGTATCAGGGCGTGTGCGTCGGGCGACTTTGAGGCCCATGCGCTCGATCTGGTTGGCAACCGCATCGCCGCGTTCCTGGTGTCTGGGCACAAGGATGAGAAACAAATCGGGCCGGGATTTGCGGATTTCCAGGAGGGCGCGCGCGAGAATCTCCTCCTCGCCTTCAAATGTGCTGCCGCCAAGCAGGACGGGCGCATCCGCCGGAACGCCCAGCGCGTCCAGCGCAGGGCGAAAATTTCTCACGGGACGGGGGGTATTGGCCGAGTCGTCGAATTTGATGCTGCCGGTGACATGAAGTTTTTCCCGCTTCACGCCGAGGGATATCCACCGCGCGATGTCCTCGGGTTCCTGCAGGAAGAGGGCGTCAAGCTGGTTGAAGAGGGGGGCTGTGATCATGCGCGCGGCGCGGAAGCGCTTCTCCGAGCGGGGGGAGAGACGGGCATTGACCAGAACGGCTTTGGCCCCGAGGCGGCGGGCTTCGCAGACGACATTCGGCCAGACTTCGGCTTCCACAAGAATGAGGGCTCTTGGATTGATGAGACGCACCGCTCGGCGGGCGACAGGGAGGAAGTCGAGCGGATTGTAGATCGGCTCAAGCCATGTGGATTTGCGCGAGGCGGCGAGTTTAAAGCCGGTCGAGGTCGTGGTGGATAGAACGAATGCCAGCGAGGGGTCTTTGTCGCGCAGGGCCTGGATGAGCTTGAGGGCGATATTCACTTCGCCGACGCTCACGGCATGGACCCAGACCCGGTTGGTGCCAGCGATTTTCTGGCGAACGCCCGGTGAGTAAATGGCAAAGCGCTGTCCGAATTTGTGGCGGTATTTTCCACGGCGGATCATTCGCACAAGAAAGCCAGGGAGCATCAACAGGACCGCAGCGGGGAAGAGGATGTTGTAAACGAAACGAATCGGACCAATCATTTTTTGGCAAGGTAAAGGACTTCGCTGCCGCCGTAGCGTTTGCTGCGCAGGATTTCAAAGGCGGAATCTGTTAACGCCGGTCCGCTGGATTGCCTCTCCAGCACGAATAGTCCATCGGGCTTGAGCGCTGCCGCGAGTTTGAGAGAAGTCGCCAGTAACACCGAGTGGTCGGTGTCGCCTTGCTTCTTCGAATACGGGGGATCCGCAAAAATGAGGTCGAACGAGGCCTCCTCGGCATACAGGTCGAGGAAGCGGTAGGCATCCATCGTCTGCACCACGGCTTCGACTTTCGCCATTCGCAGATTCTCTCGGATGCAGCGCACGCAGTGTTCGTTTTCGTCAACAAAAACAGCAGAGTCCGCGCCTCGGCTGAGGGCTTCGATTCCCATGCCACCTGAGCCGGCAAAGATGTCGAGCACGCGGGCGCCGGGAACGCGCTCGGCAAGGCTTGAGAAGATGGCTGCCCGAACGCGATCCATCGTGGGACGGAGTCCATCGGGTGGGGCTTTGAGAGGACGGCCGCCCGCGCTGCCGGCAATGATTCGCATAGGGTGTCAGTTCGTCTGCGCGGGCGCGGCGGCGGGTTTGTTTTCTTTTTTCTTTTTCTCCTTCTTCGGCATGCGAAGGAGGTTTTTCAGGAGTCCGCCCACATCGTCGCCGAGGCGCACGCCGACTAATTTGTCTAATAGGTCGCTTTTCGGCCTCGCCATGGTGCCGGTGATCGAGAACGGCATATGTGAGTAGCCCTCGCGGTCCGAGGTTTGGAATTTTGATCCCATGAAGCCGAGGGAGTCCTTGAGCAGTTTTTGGGTCACATGGAAACGGGCGTCAAGATCGAGCGATCCATCGAGTCCGGCTTGGCCGGTGGCATCGACGAGGAGGTTGGAGGACTCGAGTTCCAGGCGGTCGACGAGGATTTTTCCGTCGCGGATGGTCAGAGCAGTCCGGGCGTT
>CANKXQ010000217.1 GCA_947487745.1 Spartobacteria bacterium
TGGTGAGCCTTCCATTTCTTGGAAAACTCGTCGATCGCTTTGGCTACAAGCCTATTCTTGCTGCAGCGCTGATACTTTTTGGTGCCGTTATTGGAGGTTGGTTTCTCCTGGCTGCAGGCGTTATTCCCTGCCAGAAGCGGGTCGTTTGTCTTTTGAATTTCGCCTCGGGAGTCGCTGGGGCTGCCTTCAACATTGCGAATGCGAGGATCATTTTTGCGACCATGCCCCAGATGGGTCGCAATCATTTTTTTGCTCTCTTCACCGTGATCAGCAGCCTTGGGCTTGGTGCGGCGCCAGTCGTGTGGGGTATCTCGCTAGACTTTATTGGAACTTATGAAGCCGTCACTGGCAGCCTGCATTGGAAACGGCACAGTATTTATTTTGCAGTCCTCTTTCTTCTCAACCTTTTTACGCTTTTCCAAGCCTCCCGACTTCGTGAACTGAACGACTGAACTTGGACTTGGCAAAAAACCCGAGCTATTTGGTGTTCAGAGGATATTTCTGCTTTAAAAATTCGGCTTGGGCGCCTCGTCCATGACTCGAAAAGCTGGCTTAGCGGTAGTAGACTGCCGTGTGGCCGACCTGCTGAACAAGGAGCGAGTTTGTCTTGGAGGCGAGGTCTTTTGAAAGGGTTTTGCGTTCCTCTTTGAAGCCTTCGAATCGGATTTTCAGGAGATGGTGCAGATTGAGTTGCTCCTCGAGGGCGGCAAGAAATTCGGGGGTGGCTCCTGCTTTTCCGAGTTTAAGGACGGGTTTGAGAAGCTGGGCGCGGCTTTTGAGTTCGCTCAGGCGAGGTTCGGGTGACATAAAGCGTTTAGGCCTGCGACGGAGAGGATCGGACGGGACGTTTGCGAATGGTGATACGTTTGACCCGGGCGTCATCGGGAGGGCTCCAAGTGGTGAGTTCAGGGTCATCCTTGAAGACATTATGCACGATGCGGCGGTCGTATGAGTTGAGAGGCGCAGTCTGCATCGGCCGGCCGCTGGCTCGAACGGCGCTCGCAAGCTGTTGCACTTTTGCAGCAAGAGCATCGTCACGCATGCTGCGATAGTGCTGGACGTCCACGATCACGCGTGGCTGGGGTGGATTTTGAGCCGAGAGGATGCGGTTTACAAGATACTGGAGGTCGTCCATCACTTCCTCTTGGCAACCTATGAGGCACTCGGTCTCATTAGTAAGAATCTGGAGTGTGGTATTGCCGTCGTGGTCTTCTTCTTTGATTTCGGCTACGAAGCCGAGGTAACCAAGGAGGGTGTCAAGAATCTCAACGGGGGTCGCATTCATGGGCTGTGGCGATTTTTACTTTTCTTTTTTGCCTCGGTGGCTGCCCGCTTGGCAATCACGCTTTTTTTCTCAAGCGTGGGAAGGGGCTTATTCCGCGTGAGGTACAGCTGAACGATAGAAAAAAGGTTTTGCGTTGTCCAGTAGAGTGCTAGGCCGCTGGCGTAGTTATAGCAAAAGACCAAGAAGATCAGCGGCATGAAATAGAAGATGCGTTGCTGCATGGCATCGCCCGTTTTCGGCGTGATGATCATCTGCCACACCATAGTTCCGGCCATGACGATCGGCAGGATGTTGATCGGGAAGCCGAGGACGTGTGCTATGGTATCGGGCTGGGAAAGGTCGCCAACCCAGAGAAATGAGCTGTTGCGAAGCTCGATGGCGGTGCCAAGCATGGCGTAGAAGCCGAAGAAGATCGGGATCTGGATGAGCATGGGCAGGCAGCCGCTGAAGGGATTCACACCATACTCCTTGTAGAGTTTCATGGTTTCCTCATTGAGCTTCTGCGGGTCGTCTTTGAATTTGTCCCGCATCTCGGTCATCTTGGGAGAGAGGAGCGCCATCTTGCGCATTTCGTTCGTGGCTTTGTTCTGGACCGGCCAAAGCAGGGTTTTGATCAAAAGCGTCAGCACAATGATTGCCGCCGCGTAGTTGCCGAGCAAGGAATGGAGATTATTCATTGCCCAGAGTAGAAACTCGCTCACAAAGCCAAACATTCCGAAACTCATGACCTGATCCTGAGTCGGACCGAGGGTGCGCAGCTGCGGGATTTCTTTTGGTCCAGAGTAAATCTGGAAGGTGCGCGTCTCGCTGGTGGCAGGGGCGAGTGAGAGGCCGCCTTGAATGAGTCCGCCTTGGATCCCAAACACTGCTGTTCCATTAAATTTTGCTGCATCGAAGCGTTTCGCCCAAACGGCCTTCGTGGTTGAGCCGGCTTGTGGAGTCAAGATGGTGCAGAAATACTGACTGGTCACGGCCGCCCAACGGATGTCGGCTTTGCTTTCGAGGTAAAGGGGGCGTTCGCTATGAAGTGGGATTCCTAGGATCGGCACGGAACCCGCAGCGAACCAATTGACGTCGATATTCGACATTTTGGTTTCGTGGCCCCAATCGAAGCGCGTGTAAAGCGGGAGGTCATGGACGTGGATTGGAGCGGCTCCTCCGCTCGATACAAAAAAATCTGGCACCTGAATGGCAGAGGACCCGGGATTGGTGAAAGTAATTTCGAGGTTGAGCGTGTAGGGCGATATCTTCTCACCAGCGGCTGGGAGTGAGAATTTCTTCGTAATCTCAAGGCCATCGGCTTGAGTGCGCTTAAAAAAAACTTCACCCTTCTCTCGATCGGCAGTCATTTCAAATCCGCCGAGTACCTCCCCAGTATTGAATCCGAATGCGCCAATCGGCATCGAGCGGCTTCGGTTCAGGGCAACGTTATCATGGTTCTCGCCGAGGTGCATTCGCAGGATGACTTGCTCGATGCCTCCAGTGTCATTGTTAAAGACAAATTCTGTGCTGTTTGTCGAAAGGCTCTCGGCCCGCGCCGTCATGGATGGCGGGGATGCGGGAGCAGGAGTCGCCGTGGGCAAGACAACCGGAGCTGATGGCGTCGCATTTGCTGTAGCCGAGGCCGTGGTCGGCTGCGCCTCGGGTTTGTAGTATTTGCTCACATACCACTGCCAAGCAAAGAGGCCGATAAGAGAGAGAATGATGGCGATCCAAGATTTGCGGTCCATTAATTTATAGAGGAAAAAGGTTTAAATGCTGGCGGGACCGGGTCGTATCCCTGACCTCCCCATGGTTGGCAGCGTGCGATGCGGCGTAAGCCGTGAAGCATGCCATGCCAAGCTCCGTGCTCCTGGAGGGCTGAAATAAAATACCGTGAGCAAGAGGGCTCGAAGCGGCATCCACAGCCAGGTCCGCAGACCACTTGCAAAAACGGAGAGATCCCCAATCGGTACA
>CANKXQ010000218.1 GCA_947487745.1 Spartobacteria bacterium
GCGCGAACCAAAAATTTGGACGATCGTCCAAATTTTTGGGATTATACAAATTTATACAATTAAATAATCTGTGTAAAATTTAGACAGATTTTTGTAAAAACCTGCGACGCTTGAAGGCAAACTTTTTGGACGATCGTCCAAAAAGTTTGTCCGAGAAGAGCGAGGAGATGCTCTCAAGGTGGTGGAATGGGATGGACGATGTTTGATGATTAATGGGTCAAGCGGGGTGTTCACCCCATGCGGCGTTCGCCCATTTTTGAACAAAAAAAAGAAGCCGACTCTTGCGAGTCGGCTTCTTGGTTTAAGTTAAGCTACGGGTTGGATTAGAACGCGAAGCGAAGACCAGCGCGGCCGAGAACGGCGCTCTTTGGCTCTTCGGCGGAGTAAACCCAACGGGCATCGGAGAAGAGACCGATGTTGTCGGTAACGCGGTATTCAAGACCACCACCGACATTGCCGAAACCATGTCCTTTGCCGGTGCCGTAAGCAGCACCACCGCCAGCGAGGGCGTAAGGAGCGAGGTTCAGCGAGCAGATTGGGTAACGGAGGAAGAGGTTACCAGAGGTAGCCCATTCAGCGTTGGAACCGCCACCGACTTTTTCACGGCCGAGGATGTCTTGTTCGACACCGATACCGATGAATTTGGTGAAGAAGTAGTTAACTCCGAGTCCACCACCCCAGCCTGGACGGCCTTGGTTGTAGAAAGCGCCGGCGGCAAATGCGTCGACTTGGAGTTCCTGATCGCGGAATTTGCATTCCGAAGCTGGAGCTACTGTTTGTTTGAAGGTCTTGGCCGAGGTGCCTGCGAAGGCGCCAGTGACTGAGACAGCAACTGTGAGGAGTGCGAGTGTGAGTTTTTTCATAGTGTGTTATTTTGATCAGCACCGCAGGCTTTTACGAGCAGTGCTGGGGGGTAAGTGTAAAAAAAACGCCAGAAGCGTCAATAATTATTTTCGCCGGGTCACGCGGCGGAGGTGGTCGAGGGGTTGCGGATTTTTTCCTTCTCGCGTTCGCGCTTCTCCTCGAGGCGGGCGATTTCGGAAACGAGCTGGCGCTTGAGGGACTCGCGTTCGTCGTAGGTGGCTTTGGCGATTTGGCCCTCGAGGAAGATTTTTTTCTCCGCGATCTTGGCGTTGATCGAGCTGTCGACTTCGGCGATTTGCTGCTTTTGGTCGAGAGTGAGTTGCACGGCTGGGGAGGATTTTTCGAGACGGCTCATGGCGAGTTCGTATGCGGATTTCATTGGTGAATTGTAACAAATTCGACAACCAACACACAGAAAAATTGCGGCCGTGCTCCGGGGAGTGTTTAGTGGGAGGTCATGTCGCACCTCAGGCTTTTGAGCACGGATTTTGATGGAACGCTGATCAGTCACTTCTCTGATGGACGGTGCGCGCCGGACTTCGCCGCCGTGCTCGTGGAGCATAAAAAATCCGGCGGCCTCTGGGCGGTGAATACCGGTCGCAGTCTCTGGCATGCCATCGAGGGTGTGGGAAAATTCCAGCCGCCCGTGCAGCCGGATTTCCTGCTCACGAACGAGCGGGAAATTTTTCACCGGACTCCCGATGGACGATGGGTTCCTGAGCACGGGTGGAACGAGACATGTTATAAGAGGCACGACGACCTTTACGCGCGGTCGACGCATATTTTTGACCGCATCCGCCTGCTGGCGGAAGGGCATCCGGGCATTAACCTCTCGGAGGAGAATGGCCAACTGGCTGGGGTGATCACCTCAGATGAGCAAGTGATGCATGAATTTGTCTCCTTTCTGGAAACCGAGCGCCTCAAGCTGCCGGAGTTTTCCTATCAGCGGAATACGATCTACCTGCGGTTTGCCCATAGTGACTACCACAAGGGCTCGGCGCTCGAAGAGCTTTGCCGGATTCTGCAGATTTCCGCGAGCGATGTCCTTGCGGCCGGGGATCATTTCAATGACATCCCGATGCTCGATGGCCGCTATGCGCGCATCCCTGTTGTCCCTCGAATGCGATTCCCGAGGTGCGCGCCATTGTTCAAAAAGCCGGCGGCCATCTGGCCTCGAAACCAGCCGCCGAGGGTGTGGCCGAGTCCTGGCATTTTTTCCAAGCCAACCGCCAGCCATGAACGCCGCGCTTCTTCGGAAACTCCGCAAAAAACTCGGCGCCGACTGTGTGCTGGATGATGCCCCGGCAATCTATGCCTCCGACAAATGGTTCGCCAAGGGCACGCCGGCTGCTGTGGTTTTTCCTGCCAATACCGAGGAGACGGCATTCGTTCTCCGGGGGGCTTATCGGGCGGGCATACCGGTGACGCCGCGAGGTGCAGGTTATGGATATGTCGGCGGCTGCACCCCCGTGCAGGGCGGCATCGTGCTTTGCATGGACCGCATGAACCGCATTGTTGAGATCAACACGCGCGATTTCGTGGCTGTCGTCGAGCCGGGCGTCATCACGGGAAAACTCCAGGAAGCTGCCCGCAAAAAAAATCTCTTTTATCCACCCGACCCCGCCAGCCTCAAGGACTGCAGCATCGGCGGAAACATCGCCACCAACGCCGGCGGTCCGCGCTGCCTGAAATACGGCGTGACCCGCAGCTACATTCTTGGCCTCACGGTCGTGTTGCCGGACGGCAAGGTGGTGACCTGCGGTGGACGCACCCACAAAAACAAAACCGGCTTCGACCTGGTCGGGCTTTTCACGGGATCCGAGGGGCTTCTCGGCGTCGTCACCCAAGCTACGCTGCGCGTGCTCCCGCTCCCGCCGGCGCGTGCCGTGCTTTCGGCCGGATTTGCATCCATCGAGGCGGCATCCCGCGCGATCCAAGATGTCTTTGCGGCGGGTTTTCTCCCGGCGGCTTTGGAGGTCGCCGATGAATTCACCTTGAATGCCGCCCGCGCCTACAGCCCCTCGGCAAAATTCCCGCCCGGCAAGGCGCAGGTGATTATCGAAGTCGATGGCCAACCCGCCAGCGTCCGCTCCGAAGCGGGAGATCTCGAAAAACTTCTAAAAAAATCCGGCGCTGCTGGCATTCAAAAAGCCACCACAGCCGACGCCTGCGAAGCCCTCTGGGGACTCCGACGCCTCTACTCGCAATCCCTCAAAGCCACCGGCCTCAAGAAACTCAACGAGGACATTGTCGTTCCGCGAGGGCGTTTGGTGGACCTCATGAAATTCGCCGCCCGACTCCAGAAGCAATACGGCTTCCCCCTCGCCTGCTTCGGCCATGCGGGGGATGGCAATATCCATGTGAACATCAT
>CANKXQ010000219.1 GCA_947487745.1 Spartobacteria bacterium
GATGGCCTTCTGCTCGGCCATATCGCGCACGCTGCAGGTGTTGAGCAAAATCACATCGGCTTCGGTTTCATCTGTGACGAGTTGATATCCGCGCTCAGCAAGCATTTTGGACACTTGCTCGGAGTCGCGCTCGTTCATCTGGCAACCGTAGGTTTTAATGTGGACGCTGGGCATTTTGGAGGTGAGGAATTTGCGCCAGACCGAGTCTACGGGCAAGGACAAGTGTGTTCAATGCATGCCGAGAATCCAGCCTTCTGTCTCGGCTTGATCACGCTCTGCGGTGCTCAACTTCGGATGAAAATACGCGCTGAGTTCCTCAAGGGCGTCCGTCTCCCGCATCCATCGCGCCACGCTGTAGGCATCGTGCTGGTCCGGGGTTCGGTCTTCGACGGCAAAGTTCCTGCTCGATAGCGAAGGGTAAATTTCCGCGATGACGGATCGGTCAGGCGGTGGGGTCCATCCATCGAACGGCCAGAAATGCACGCGCTGGCCGAGTTGCCGCCGCAGGTGCAGAAGCCAAGGCAGGCCCGCATGGGTGGACTTTGCCACGCTTCCTTGCACATCGAAATGAAAGACCGACTTTGCTCGGCCTCGAATCTCTGTCATTCGCCGCCAACGCGAATCGCCGATGCGCAATGTTCCACGCCCACGGCGGATGAATTCGACACTCATCGCATCGCCGTCTGTGGCCCAGTGGTGATGAAAGTCTTCGAGAAATGCAGGCCACTCGTGCGGTATGCCGTGAACCTCGAAGTAACGAAGCGGAAAGGAAAACGCATGGTCTATCCCGACAAGGGCAGGCGGTCCCTCATGGAGTTCCCTGGACAGCCACTCAGCAATACCCCGCCGGGTCCAACGTTTGCGACGACCGGGAGGCGGGCTGACCTCTCTTGGCGACTGTGTGGCCGTGGCGGAATAAACACGCAAGCCCCTCAGGCTGGTGGTGGGAGTTGCCGCCCCCGAGTAGTCGATGCCGATGTAGCGTTGGAATTGGGACATGCCGCCGCAGCTTCGGATCGACAGCGGAATAGCGCCTTCTCGTCAGATGCCTGTCTTGCGATCGAAAACGGCGAGCATCCCCGAGTGACCGCCTCCGGCCTCGTAGCAATCCAGTTCCGCTACACGCCGGGCATGGCGTCCACCGTCGAAGGGTGTCGCAAGCCAGATGTCCACGATCTCGAGTGCAAGCTCGAGAGGGATCATGCGCTGGCCGATGGAGAGAGCGTTGGCGTTGTTGTGACGGCGGCCGAGTTCGGCGGTTTCGTGGCTCCAGCACAGCGAGCAGCGAATGCCTTTGACCTTGTTCGCCGCGATGGCCTCGCCGTTTCCAGAGCCGCCTACCACAATGGCGCGCTCGGTTTCTTGGCGCACCACGGCTTCCGCAGCGGGGATGATAAAGAGTGGGTAGTCCGTGCTCTCGGCGCTGTCTGTTCCGTAGTCCACCACCTCGTGGCCTGCCTTTTTCAGGTGGGCGATGATGGCTTCCTTGTATTCAAATCCGGCGTGGTCGCTTCCGATGGAAATTTTCATAATGTGCAGGCGGGTTGTGGTTGGTCTGAGTAGGGTGCTTGAGGTTCGAGGCCGAGGGATTCCAAGAGCGCGCGGTCGTCGTCAACTCCAGGATTCGATGCGGTAAGGAGCTTGTCGCCGTAGAAAATGGAGTTCGCTCCGGCGAAGAGGCAGAGAGCCTGGGCCTCGCGGGTCAGGCGGTCGCGGCCGGCGGAGAGACGAATTTTTGCCTTCGGCAGAACAATGCGCGCCGTGGCGATGAGGCGGACAAGCTCGAAGACATCGATCGGAGGAGTCTTGGCGAGCGGCGTTCCTTCTATGGGAGTCAGGCAATTGATCGGCACACTCTCTGGCTCGGGGTCGAGTGAGCAGAGGACTTCGAGCATTTTGAGACGGTCGGTTTCATTTTCGCCCATGCCGATGATGCCGCCGCAGCAAACGCTCAGGCCGGCGCGTTGAACCGATCCAATCGTGTTCAGGCGGTCTTTGAATGTGTGGGTGCTGACGATTTTTTTGTAGTGCTCGGGCGAGGTGTCGATGTTGTGGTTGTATGCGGTAAGTCCGGCTTCCTTGAGCTTGCGGGCCTCGATGTCACCGAGTTGGCCGAGTGTGACGCAGACCTCCATGCCGAGCTTGCTGACTTCGCGCACGGTTTCCAGCATGGTCTCAAATTTGGGATCGCCGTCGCGAACGCCCTTCCATGCTGCGCCCATGCAGAAGCGGGTGGAACCATTTTGCCGCGCACGCTCTGCAACGGGCAATACCTCTTCCGTGGTCATCAGGCGCTCTTTCTGAAGTCCTGTGTTGTAATGCGCGCTTTGGGCGCAGTAGCCGCAATCTTCGCTGCAACCGCCCGTTTTCACGCTCAGCAGCGTGCAAAGTTGGACTTCGTTTTTCGGCCAGAATTCCAGAAAGACGCGGCGGCTTTCCTGGATCAGATCAAAGAGGGGACGGTGATAGATTTGCTCGAGTTTTTCTAAAGTGGGTCTCACAAGGACGCCGTTTTTAGTCGCCCTGTTTGGCGGAGTCAACCGATGGGTGCAACAACCCGCTTGAATGTCTCGCCGTCGTGGCTATTTTGGCGGCTCTTAATTCACAAAAACTATGCCATTCGAACTCGCTTCTCTTCCCTACGCCGCCACGGCGCTTGAACCCAATATCGACGCCCGCACGATGGAAATCCATCACGGCAAGCACCACGCGACCTATGTTGCAAATCTCAACAAGGCTCTCGAGAGTGCTCCAGAGCTCGCTTCGAAGTCCCTCGAAGAACTCATCGGCAATCTCTCCGCCGTGCCGGAAGCAATCCGTGGAGCCGTGCGCAACAATGGCGGGGGACATTGGAACCACACCTTTTTCTGGAATCTCATGGGACCATCCGCAGGTGGCGCTCCATCCGGCGCGCTTGCCGATGCCATCAATGCCGCCTTCGGTAGCTTCGACGATTTCAAAGCCAAATTCGAAGCCGCCGGCCTTGCCCGCTTCGGCAGTGGCTGGGTGTGGCTCAGTGTGAAAGCCGATAAGTCAATCTGCATCTGCTCTACTCCCAACCAAGACAACCCGCTCATGACCGGCGTTGCTGAGTGCCCCGGCACACCGATCCTCGGCTGCGATGTCTGGGAGCACGCCTACTACCTGAACTACCAAAACCGCCGCGCCGATTATCTCAAGGCCTGGTGGAATACGATCAACTGGTCCGCAGTGGAGAAAAACTTCGCCAAC
>CANKXQ010000220.1 GCA_947487745.1 Spartobacteria bacterium
ACAGTCCGCACCCTCTACGTGCTCAGTCTCCCTCTCCACCAGCTCAATCCTCCGGAGAGGTTTACCCGCATCGTTGAACGCCTAAAAAAACGCGCTAATCTCACGACCCGCCCGTTCCAACTCAAGCGCCTCGACGAGGAGCTCAAAATCGTCCGCGAAGTTTACAATGCCACCCTCGAGAGAAACTGGGGGTTTGTTCCCATCGGCATGGAAGACCTGCTCGACTCGGCGGAGGACATCCGTGCCATAGCTGATCCGCGCCTTCTCCTCATCGGTGAATCCCAGGGTCGCGACGCCGGCGTTGCCATCACTCTGCCGAACTTCAACGAAATCCTCGCCGCTGCCAAAAACACTCCCCACTGGCTGCGGTTGATCCATATTTTCTTCCTGATGAAAACCCGGAAGATCAAAACCTGCCGCCAGACCGTGCTCGGCGTTGTTCCGGAATTCCGTGACAAGGGCCTCCACGCCTGGCTTGTGCATGAGCAATTTTCCGAGGCCAAAAAACACCACACCGATGCCACGCTCGGCTGGCTCGAAGACACAAACGCCGAAATCATCGATGTGTGCCAAATCGTCGGTGGTGAGCCCGACCGCGAGTGGGGTCTTTTTGAGAAAACCCTTTGATGTCCCACATCCCCTCCGCCACCCGATACGACCGCATGGCCTACCGCCGCTGCGGGCGGAGCGGCTTGCTGCTGCCTGCGATCTCCCTCGGCCTGTGGCATAACTTCGGCAGTGTCGATGTGTTTGAAAACTGCCAGGAAATGATCCTTGGTTCCTTCGATCTCGGCATCACCCACTTTGACCTCGCGAACAACTACGGGCCCGTGCTTGGCAGTGCGGAAGAGACCTTCGGACGGATTTTAAAAAACGACCTGCGCGCACACCGTGATGAACTCGTTGTCTCGACCAAGGCGGGTTACCGCATGTGGCCCGGCCCTCACGGAGAGTGGGGTTCCCGCAAATCGCTGCTCGCCAGCCTGGACCAAAGTCTCAAGCGCCTCGGGCTCGATTATGTGGATATTTTTTATAGTCACCGCCCCGATACAGAAACCCCGCTCGAAGAGACCGTAGGTGCCCTTGTGCAAGCCGTGCGCTCGGGCAAGGCGCTCTATGCCGGCGTTTCAAACTATCCCGCAGATATGACCCGCCGCGCCGCTGAACTCCTTGCATCCGCCGGCGTTCCTCTCCTGATCCACCAACCCCGCTACAACCTTTTCGAGCGTTGGGTAGAGGGCGGGCTCTCAGATGTCCTCCTCGATGTGGGCGCTGGCTGCATCGCGTTCTGCCCGCTCGCACAGGGGCTTCTCACAAGTCGCTACTTGAATGGAATCGAAGACGGATCCAGAGCCAGCAAACCTCATGGATTTCTGAAGCCGGACCATGTCACCGAGGAAAAAATCCAACGCGTTCGCGCCCTCGCAGAGATCGCCGCGAATCGCGGTCAGACGCTCGCTCAACTCGCCCTCGCCTGGGTGCTCGCCCGACCCTCAGTCACATCCGTTCTCATCGGAGCCAGCAGCCTCCGGCAGATTCAGGAAAATGTGGCCACTCTGGAAAAAACACACATCACCCCCGAGGAACTTGCCGCGATCGATAAGGCTTGCAGGCTCTAAAAAAACGCCCCGTCCGCCTTCAGGAACACGATCTTTCTTCTGACGGCTTGACTAATAAGTTGACTTATACTTGACTCATTGGATGTCCTACGTCCCGCATTTTACCATCACTCCGCGCCTGCTTTCTCTGGTGGAGACGATTGCGGCACTTCGTGAGCGCATTCAAGGTGCGGCTGTGGAGGTTTCATGGATTCCTGCACTTCAAAAGGATACCCGAACTCGAAATGTTCATGCTTCAACGGCAATCGAAGGCAATCCGTTGACGCTGGAGCAGGTTCGTGCGCTGGAGGAGGGACGGGAAATCGTGGCCTCGGATTCTCGATCGCGGCGGGAGGTGCTCAATTATTTCGCCGGATTGCGCTATGTCGAGAAGCACGCCATGAAGGAGCGAATTTGCCACGAGGATCTCTTCGAGTTGCATAGGATTCTGGCGGGAGAGGTGATGGATCAAGGCACCGCCGGGAGTTATCGAATGATCGCCGTGCGTGTGGGCAACCATTTTCCGCCTGCGGCAGCGGATGTCTCTGGCCTCATGTTTGAGCTTCTGGACTGGTGGAACAAAGAGTCTTCCAAAATCTCGCCGGTGCTCAGTTCTGCCATTCTGCATTATCGTTTTGAAGACATTCACCCCTTTGCCGATGGCAATGGGCGAACAGGTCGCGCATTGGCGTTGTGGGAACTCTATCGGCGTGGATTCGATAGCCACCACATTTTCTCCGTCGATGAATACTATTGGGAGGATCGCCCTGGATACTATGCCGCACTGGATGCTGTTCGGAAGGTCGGCGAAGACCTCACCGGATGGCTTGAATACTGCGCCGAAGGTGTTCGTCTAACCCTTGAAAACGCATGGCTGCGTGTGCAGGCGCTGGAGGTGAGATCGCCGGAGAAATTGGTGCTTCGTCCCAAACAGGAAAAGTTGCTGCAGCTCCTCCGGGATCATGGCCGTATGGCCCCGGCGGAAATCTGGGCCGCCATGAAAATATCCCGACAGGGCGCGATGGACTTGCTGCGTCCCTTGTTGGACGCTGGCGTTGTGGAAAAAATCGGCGGAAAAAAGACCGGTTATTACAGGCTTCGTCAGCCATAAAAAATTTTTTAAAAAAAGTATTGCGCACCTCCGACCGCGTGTTATTTTGATTTTGTTCTGGGGGGAACAGAAGCCCGTTGCGACACTCGTTGCGACGGGCTTCAACTTTTTAGAGGCCGATTTCATTCGCCCAAGGGTTGCATGCCTTTCCTTCCTGACCTATGAAAGACACGACATGGCCAAAGACGACTGTATCACAAGTAATGGAGTAGTAGTGGATGTGCTTCCTGGAACGCTTTTTCGGGTGAAGCTCGCCAATGACCATGTTCTCCTCTGCCACATCTCTGGAAAAATGAGAAAGCACTTCATCCGCATCGTTCCGGGGGATCGTGTCACGGTTGAAATTTCTCCCTACGACCTCACCAAGGGCCGCATCACTTTCCGCGAATCCGGATCCCCTCCGCCCCAGCGTTGATTGACCCGCTGAGGGGAAAAATCTTTTCCAAACCATGATTGCAGGAATCGATCTTGGAACCACCCATTCTCTCGTGGGCGTTATGGA
>CANKXQ010000221.1 GCA_947487745.1 Spartobacteria bacterium
AGTCCTGCTCGTAGCGTAAAAAAAATTTCGCCGCTTTGTCGGGAGCTTCCGCCAGCAGGTGGAGCATGGGGATGAAAAACCGGGTGCCTTGGTTGTCGGCGGGATTGCAAGCCAGGAGATCCTCGAGCCCGGCGCTGGCTTCGGTGAAATGACCGAGATGCCAGTTCGTCATGGCCCGGCCATAGATGGCGCGCAAGTAGGGACGGGTGGCATGGTCTTTCCACCAGATCGTCTTCGGGTGGTTTCGGAGGTCTGCGTCGCGTCGGATGATCTCGTCGTAGGCGTCGCCGCAAGCCTTCCAGTTTCCAGCGCTGAATTCCACATCCGCCAACTCGATGCGCGCCGGGGAGCAATCGGGATCTCTCTCCAAGGCGAGGCGCAGAAGCGCTTGTTTTTTTGATTGGGAACGCAGGCGCAGGGCGGTGCGGACGAGGCCTGCTGCGACATCGCGCGGCGCGGGTGTGGCTTGTTCCGGGCGGCCGTTTCGCAGCACGAGCAGGCTGGTGACGGCTTGGAGTTCTTCCGACATGGCCTTCGTCGCCGGCGTGAAGCGGATGTTTATTTTCGATTCCGCTGAGAAGGCTCGCCAGTCTTCCTCCTCCCAATCCGGATTCTGCGGAATCAGGAGCTGATCGGGGGGGGGAGTTTTATCCAGAATTCGATAGAGAAGATTTTCAATTCGTGCCTGGTCGAGTTCCTCCATCAGCTCAGGTGGCGCGATCGGTGCCCCGGTGCGGTCGCAGATGACGACCAGCGTGGGCAAAAACCAGTCTGCTCCGCTTGGAACGGGCTCTTCGAGGTCCAGCCAGTGCAGATGCCAAGTGTTGCGCGGTGTTTTGAGGGCCTGGATCATAGGCTCCAATCCACCTCGAGGCAGTTCTTGCGGCCGAAGCGGTCGTTGAAAAAGATTTTTTTGTTCGCGGCCCCGTATTCATGGACGAGGCGGGGCACCTTGACATCGAAGCAGCAGTTTTTCTCGATCTCGAGGATTTTGCCTTCGCGCCACCAGCGGATCGCGTCGAGGCCGTCGGCTGTCTTCCCGACGCCGAGCGTCGCTTGGGCGATGTCTTCGAGCTTGAGACGGTGGCCTGCGATGCGCTCGACTTCTTGCAGGAGGTCGAAGGAAACAAGGTTCTCCCGCAGATCGAGGATCGTGTAGGCCATGAGCACGTCGTAGTCGAAGCGCACATGGTTGAATCCTACGACGAGGTCTGCCCTCTGCAGGCGCTTCACCAGATGCTCGGCCCGGTCCTCGCCGAAAATCTCGTAGCAATTGTCCCGCGAGCTGTAGGTCACGCCGAGGGACATCCCCATTTCGTGCTTTTTGTCCCAGCCCCCGACATCGTTCGCCGTCCGCTGGGTCTCAAGGTCGAAATAAACAATATCCATGCGATGTTTCAGGCCTTGGGTCTGCTTGGAAAATCCAGCTCCGATGGCGCAAATCAGCGCTGCAGCTTGCTGTCGAGCAGGCTAACGATCTGGCGCGTTTTTTCGTCATCCTCCATGCGTTGCTTGATCAGCTTGCAGGCATGGATGACGGTGCCGTGATCCCGGCCGCCGAACGCATCGCCGATATCGGTGAGCGGCATGCTGGTGTGCTGGCGGCTGAGATACATGGCAAATTGACGGGCTAAGGCGATATTGGCTGGGCGGCGTTTGCTGCTCATGTCCGCGATGCGAACATCGAAATGCTCGGCCACACAGCGCTGGATTTGGTCGATCGTGACCGCTTTTTTGGCCTGCTCCTGAAAAATATCGCGCAGAAGATTCTCGATAACATCACGCGTGATCTCACGATCGCTCAATGATTTGTAGGATGCCACACGCATGAGGGCTCCTTCGAGGCGGCGCACATTGTTGCGAATCTTGTCGGCCAGAAATTCCATGATCCATGGCTCGAGAGTGAGGTTCAGGCTCGCCGCCTTGCTGCGAAGGATCGCGATTCGTGTTTCGGTGTCCGGCGGCTGGATTTCCGCCGTCATGCCCCATTCGAAGCGGGAGACAAGGCGTTGCTCGAGCTTTTCGATCTCGCTGGCTGGGCGGTCGCTGGAGAGGACGATTTGTTTGTGGGCGTCGTGAAGAGCGTTGAAAGTGTGGAAAAATTCCTCCTGACTGCGTTCCTTGCCGGCAAAAAATTGAATGTCATCGATCAACAGGACATCCGCCTGACGGTATTTCTTGCGAAATTTCACCAGCGTTCCGTGCTGAATCGCATCGATGAACTCGTTCGTGAACTGCTCGCTCGACAAATAAACAATCTTCGACGCTTTGCCCTTCGCGAGCACATGGTGGCCGATGGCGTGCAGGAGGTGGGTTTTTCCTAGTCCACTCACGCCGTAAACGAAGAGCGGATTGTAGGTAATGGCCGGTGAATTGGCCACCGCGAGGGCTGCCGAATGGGCGAATTCATTGTTCGTGCCGACGACAAAAGAATCGAACCTGTTGCGAGGGTTGAGACCCTGCAACTGCGCTCCGGCGGGCTTTTCCTTGGCGGGTTTTGCCGCAGCAGGTGCCGGGCGGGCGGGCATCTCAGCCTCTCCTGCACTCTGGAGCAGAATCGAAGTCATGCCAGGCATCTCTTCAAGCACCGCCTCTTTCACGATCGGGAGGTAATTGCTCTCAATAAAAAACTGGTGGATCGGATTCGGCACCGAGAGCGTCAAGACATTGTCGGCCGTCGAGGCAACTTGAATGCCGGAAAACCAGCGCTCAAATCCATCGGCGCTCACGCGCTCCCTGATCCGCTTGGAAATCCGTGTCCAGAGGGTGGAATCTAATGTCATCATCGGTGTCTTATTCGCCAAAGGCAAAGTTGGCAATAGCTGGGCTGAAGGTTGCAAAATATCTGGTCAATCGGTTCGACCATTCGTTACTGGAGGTGGAGAGTGCTCGCTTATTGAGCGATTTAAATACTGAATTCAAGCAGCTTGCGATAAAATTACTTTTTCTGGTCATCCTTGTCCCGAATGCCCCTGAATCAGCGCACACGGGGTAGCGATCAAGGGTTTCCAATGACGAGGTTGAGTTATTCACAAGTTATACACAGACTGGCAGTTGTTGTCCTTGCCATCGGCATGAGAATAAAAATCCATCCCACCCCCCTCAAGAAAAAAGTCACCTTTGGAGCTGGAAAAAAGTTTCATCTGTTACAAATAAAATCTTGACCCGTCCGCGAACGCTGGATTTATCGGCATCT
>CANKXQ010000222.1 GCA_947487745.1 Spartobacteria bacterium
AACGACAACTGGAGCGTGAGCCTTTACGAGCAATACGAATTCGAATCGCAGGTCATGCAATACCAGCGCTACTTCATCAATCGCGACCTCACCAGTTGGGTGGCATCCATCGGCGCCGAGGTGCGCGACAATGAAGGTGGGGATCAGGAAGTCGGCTTTCTTTTAATGATGACACTCAAAGACGCGCCGCAGATCACCCTGCCCTTCGGCTTCAGCCCGGGCCCGACGGATCAGCCCGCCGGCGCGGTTAATTGATTTTCAAAACAAAAAACAACACATGAAACTCTGCATTATTGGTTCAGGATATGTCGGATTGGTCTCGGTTGCCTGCTTCGCTGAAGTCGGCCACACGGTCATCTGCGTGGACAACAACGAGAAAAAAGTCCAGCAGCTGCTCGCCGGAAAAGTTCCAATCTACGAGCCTGGCCTTGAGGAATTGATCCACCGCAATGTGGCTGCGAAGCGCCTGCACTTTACCACCAGCACCGAAGAGGGCGTGGATAAATCCGATGTGGTCTTCATTGCTGTTCCCACCCCGCCGCAAGCCGATGGCAGCGTGGATTTGTCCTACATCGAAAAGGTGGCCCGCGAGATCGCCGCAGTCCTCAAGCAGGGCCAATACCGCGTCATCGTGGACAAGAGCACCGTCCCGGTGAAAACCGGCGAGAAGGTCGCCGACACGATCCGCCGTTACAACAAAACCGGTGCCGAATTTGATGTGGTGAGCAATCCCGAGTTCCTCCGCGAAGGCTGCGCCGTGCCCGACCTCATGAAGCCCGACCGCATAGTGATCGGCGGAAACAGCGAACGCGCCGTTGCCATGATGCAAAAAATCTACGAGCCATTCATGGCGCCCGTGCTTGTGACGGACATCAACTCCGCCGAGTTGATCAAACACGCTGCGAATTCCTTCCTCGCGCTCAAAATCTCCTACATCAACGCGGTGGCCCGCATCTGCGAAGCCAGCGGAGCGGATGTCGAAAAAGTTGCCGACGGCATCGGTATGGACCGCCGCATTGGTCGCAATTTCCTGAACGCCGGCATCGGCTACGGTGGATCCTGCTTCCCAAAGGATATCGCCGCCTTCATCGCCATCAGCGAAGATCTCGGCGTCCCCTTCACGCTCCTCAAAGAGGTCGAAAAAATCAACTTCAGCCAACGCGAGCGCTTCCTCGACAAGATTCGCGAAGCCCTCTGGGTTCTGAAGGATAAAAAAATCGCCGTCTGGGGCCTCACCTTCAAACCAGACACCGACGACGTGCGCTCCTCTGTCGCGATCGATGTCGTGCGCGACCTCGTGTCGGAGGGAGCCGAAGTCACCGTCTACGATCCGAAGGGCACCGAAAAAGCCCTCGAGTTCAAACTCATCAACGGAGCCCTCGTGGCAAAATCACCACTCGAAGCCGCCACAGGTGCCGAAGCCCTCATTATCGCCACCGAGTGGAAGGAATTCACCACTGTCGATCTCGCCGAGCTCCACAAGGTCATGCACACGCCGCTGATATTCGACGGACGCAACCTCCTTGCCCCGGAGACCGTCCGCGCCGCCGGCTTCCGCTACACCAGCATCGGTCGCAGCTAAGGCGTCAGAAACTTTTCCAGCTTGGAGCGCAACTCCTCGCGGGCACGAAAGAGCAGGCTTTTCACGGAAGGAACCGTCGTTTGCAAAATGGCGGCTATTTCCTCGTAGCACATCTCCTCGTAGCGGCGGAGAATCAGGGCCAAGCGTTGCTGCTCGGGCAATGAGGCGATTGCCATTTCGATAGCATCCTGCAATTCCTTTTCCTGAAGCTTATGTCCAGGTTCCGCGGAACCGACATCGTAAATCTCGCGCGGTGTTCCATCTTCCTGCTCCAATGGGAGAAGCCTCGCTCGACTGCGCCGCCGCGTTTCGTTGAAGACGAGATTGCGGGTGATCGTCAGCAACCAGGTGGTGAATTTCGCAGTCGCCGCGTAACGCGGCGCACTCTGCCACACCCGGATGAAAACCTGCTGCGCCAGATCCTCAGCTGCACTGGCATCCCCAAGCATTTTGGCAATCGTGCCGATGACCAGCGATTGATGCCGATCGCTCAGTTCCTCAAAAGAGCGCTCCTCCCCAGCGGCCGTCCGCTGCATGAGTTCTGCGTCGTCGGGTGGCATTAGAAATTGTTTCCGCCACCTGTGATCAGGCGCGCGCGGAAGGTTTGAAAAGATTCTCCGAATTCGCTGCGAATCAACTCCTCAAGCCCTTCGGCAGAATTGCGAAGGATGGCAAAAATCGTCGATCCCGAGCCGGACATCATGGCGGCGGAAACACCCGGATGCTTTCGCAGGGCCGATTTGAGCACGGGCAGGAGGAGATATTTGGAGAACACAGGGGCCTCGAGATCGTTCACCAAAGGAATGGAACCGTGAAATTGTTGAAAAGTTGCTGAGGGTTTTTCCGAATTGGCCCAAGCCTCATACGCCCACGGGGTGGGAATCGGAAATGGTGGCTTTACCAGAAGGATTTCTCCGGCAGGCAATCCCTCGAAAGGTGCGATGATTTCGCCTCGGCCACGACAGACGGCTGGCTGGCAGCGAATGAAAAACGGGATGTCCGATCCCAACGTTGCGGCAACGCGCTCGAGTTCTTCCGTCGGCATCTTTGTTGCGAGGAGGCGGTCCAGCGCCACAAGCACTGCAGCCGCGTCGCTGCTGCCACCGCCAAGACCGGCTCCATGTGGAATGTTTTTTTCAATATGGATATCAACGCCGAACTCCAGCCCTGTGTGCTTGGAAAAAGCCTCGGCCGCTTTGTGGGCGAGGTTCGAAGCGTCCGACGGCACGCTTGGGTCAGAGCAGGTGAGGCAAATGTCGTGGTCTGTCCGCAAGCTGATCTCCAGCCGATCAGCCAGAGTGATCGGCGCCATCAGAGTTTCGATCTCGTGGAATCCGTCATCGCGTCGCCCCAGCACGCGGAGCGTGAGGTTGACTTTGGCTGGGGCGTCAATTGTCATGCGCGTCCGAACTATCCGCGAATGACCGTATCCGCCAAAGAAAAAATCATCGTTGCCGTGGACGCTCCCGACGCATCCTCTGCTCTCCGCCTTGTCGAACCCCTCGCCGGCGAGGGCTGCCTCTTTAAAATCGGACTTCAGCTTTTCACTGCCGAAGGACCCTCGATCGTCTCGACACTTCAATCCACCGGCGCGCGGAT
>CANKXQ010000223.1 GCA_947487745.1 Spartobacteria bacterium
AGGAAACCCTCACGCGCGCACCGCGCTTGCGCAGAACTTTCAGCGCGGCCAGGGCCTTCCGGAGATTTTTTTTGTCCAAAATCAGCAAGACATCATCGGCATTCGAGGGAACTGTTCGCAAGCTGCGGTGGAAAGCGCCCGCAAGGCAGGCGGCGTAGGCGTAGACGCCCTCAGGAGCCGGAGCGGCATCATCCGGGCCTCCCGGTCCATTCGGAAAAGATCGGTTGCGTGAGCGCGCGCCGGGTTGAACAACGGCGAAGCTCATGCGGATTTTACTTTTTCCCAGATGCGGTCGAGTTCCTCGAGCGGCGTATCCTCGACCTTGCGACCGGTGGACCCGAGTTCGCTCTCGATCGCTTGGAAGCGAGTGACGAAGCGGTTCGTGGAACCCGCGAGGGCCGTCTCGGCATCGACTCCCAGCTTGCGGGCCAGATTCACGGCTGTGAAAAGCAGGTCGCCGACCTCGGCTTCGAGGGATGAGGCATCACCCGCAGCGATGGCCTCGCGGACTTCGGCGACCTCCTCAGCAAACTTGCCGAAAACAGGTTCGACATCCGGCCAGTCGAATCCGACACGCGCGGCCTTTTTTTGAACGGTCTGGGCCTTCAGCAAGGCCGGCAGGGCACCCGCGATATTGTCGAGCACGCCTGACGAGCCGCCTTTTTCAGTGCGCTTGATTTGTTCCCACTGGCGAAGAACCGCATCGGAATCCGCCGCCAGTTTGTCGCCGAAGACATGCGGGTGACGACGAATCATTTTTTCACAAACCGTGACGGCCACTTCCTCGAGCGAGAAAGCCCCTCTCTCGGACCCCATCTGCGCGTGCATCACCACATGGAGAAGCAGGTCGCCGAGTTCCTCACGCAGGTTGGCATCATCCGAACGCTCGATCGCATAAATGACCTCATAGCACTCCTCGACGAGCAAAGGCCGCAACGAGGAGTGCGTCTGCTCGCGATCCCAAGGGCAGCCATCCGGAGCGCGGAGGCGGGCGACAATTTCCTGCAGGCGGGCGATGCCGTCTATATTTTCCATAGCGAGCTGTTCGAGTTGCCGAATTCGTTCACCTCTTCGCTGCTCGAACGAAGCATGACAATCATCAAAAACGAAATCACGAGGATCGTTCCTATGTAAACTCCGAAGCCCAGCCATGATGGCAACTGGTGAACCGCCATGGCATGGTAAAAGTCGGCGAAAGAACGGATCGGTTCCTTCGTGTGAATGAAAATCTTCAGCGTCCAGGCCAGCATCACAAATCCAAATATGAACGCATAATTCCGCTTCAACCGCCGCGCGACCGCCTCGAGTTTGCTGATCTTGAAGGAAGGCAGGATCAAATCCTCGCAAACAAGCCGGCGCCACTCGCCATCCAGGATTTTTGGACTCTGCGAAATCATCGGCACCAGGAAGTGCGCCTCCAGCATGCGAACCCGCCCGCGAAACGCGTCGTAGAACCGGTAGCGCCGCGCCCCGATCCAAAGCATGATCCAGACGAGTGCGAGATTGAAAAAGAAAATGATGTGCGGGACATCCCGAATCGAAAACGCAAATCCAATAATCGTCGTGCTGGTCGTGATGGCCCAGGTCGTGGTGACATCCAGCCTCTGCCGCCAGATCATGATGCGTCCGAGTTCTCCCCGGTAAAAGTGGGAGAGGGCGTTGACATAACAGGGATCCTTGAGGTTCGGATCGGTTTGGCGGACGGGCGGAGAGTCTTCAGGTTCGGACATTTTTTACGATCGCCCGTCCTTGGCAATCAGGTGGGCACGCGCCTTTTCGAGGCGCTCGCGTTCGCGCGGCGTGAGGCTGCCGATGCCGTGACGGGAGATTTTTTCAAGGATCGGATCGATCGCGTCGATCGCATCCTCGCTGATGGGCTCTGCATTCCGGAGAGCCGCCGGCTTCCGTGCGGGCCGGGCTTTCTGTGTCCGCTCGGGCAACCGGAAGGTGAAGCGGCCCTGCTGAAAACCGATGAAGAGGCAGGCGGCAACACAATCCACCACCAGCACGGCAAGCGCATCGTAGTTCGAGAGGGCCAGGCACTGAAGCGAGTTGATGGCCAGAAGGGCGAGAGCGATCCATTTCGCCTGGATGGTGAAGAGGATTTCAGCGGTCGGGTAGATCAAGGCAAATGCCACAAAAACGCCGAAGTGCAGCGCGCTCGATCCGTCGTAAATCGTCCGCCAGCCCACGAAATCGCAGACCGTAAGAAACAAAGAAGGAGCTACCAACAGGGTGATGTAGAGCTTGATGAACGCCGCGCGCCCCAGATAGCTCTCGATCTCCCGACCGAAGACGACCAGCAAATACAGCTCGAACAAAAACACCCAGTAAGGCGGCGTGTGGACGAACGCATAGGTGAAGAGTTGCCAAACCGACCAGTCGCGCACCACGGCATCACTCGAAAACATCAGCGACTGCAGCAGCGCCTCCGCCAGCGCGGTTAAAACAAGGGCAACTCCATGCAAGCCCGCGACCACCGTGCTCACATAAACTGGGAAATTTCCCAGCCAGGTGAGGGGTCCGTCGTTGTCTGGACTGCGTTGCGCAATCATTTCGAATAAGAAACTATGCGCGATTGGAAAGCCCCACAAGCGGGAAGTCGCGTGGGCTTTTTCCTATTGCGAAGCGGCTGCGACGGCGGCAAAGTGCGGCGCATGGGAACATTTGTGATAGCGCTTGTCGTCCTGGCTGCGGTGGCGGGATTTTTCCTGCTCTTCGTCATAGGCCAATACAACCAGCTCGTGACGCTGCGGAACCGCTTCAAAAACGCCTTCTCGCAGATCGATGTCCAACTCAAGCGTCGCTACGATCTCATCCCGAATCTCGTTGAAACCGCGAAGGCCTACATGCAGCACGAGAGCAAAACGCTTGAAGCCGTCACCGCCGCCCGCAACATCGCGCAAACCGCCGGTGGCCGCGCCGCCGCGAATCCCGGCGACCCCGCCGCGATGCGTGAACTCGCTGGAGCCGAGGCAGGGCTCACCGGCGCGCTCGGACGCCTCATGGCCGTCGCCGAGGCGTATCCCGACCTCAAGGCAAATCAAAACATGCTCCAACTCACCGAGGAGCTGACCTCCACCGAAAACAAGGTCGCCTTCGCCCGGCAGGCCTACAACGACTCTGTGATGGCCTACAATACGAAGCGCGAACTTTTCCCGACAAATATCATCCAA
>CANKXQ010000224.1 GCA_947487745.1 Spartobacteria bacterium
GACGCTCTTTTCACCCAAGTCCTCGCCTGGCAGGGAGCGATCACCGGCGAGCACGGCATCGGCCTCGCCAAAAAACCCTGGTGGACGCAGGCCCTATCCGAGGAAACCCGCGCCCTCCATCAAACCTTGAAAAAAGCCCTGGATCCGGCCGGTCTCCTGAATCCGGGGAAATTTGTGTGACGCCATCCGCGCCCCGGGGCGGCTCCCGTTTTGACAACTAACTAGGGAGCTTGACCTTAGGGGTTTCGATAATGATCCGCTGCGTTTGTTCGGGGGGTTCGGATTTGATGCGATTTTCTGCAATCCAGTGGTCAAAAACCAGAACCGCTTCGGCACGCGAGGTGGTATCCTGCTCGCTGATGAGTTGCAAACGCTCGGAGGTATCGCGAAAGTCCACGCGCACTTTTCCACGCGTAAGCAACTGAATCACAATATTGAGACAGAGACTGTTCGAGTCACCCAATCTCATCAGATACTCCCCGATTTTGTCGGAAAGTTTAATAGGCGGCCCTTGCGAGGAATCCCATTCTTCGACGATTTGAGAACCAGAGAACTTTCGAACTCCCAAATGAATCAATATCCTGGAGGCTGGCTTTTTCGGTTTGAGCGTCATGGTTAGGATCTTGTGAGGGGGAGTTTCGCCCTGGGAGGTTCCAAAACCACTTTGCGCGTGGATTCAAGAAGTTCGGGTTTTGCACGATTTTCCTGGACCCAATGATCGAAAACCTTGACGGCCTCAACCCGGGAGACGCGGTCCTGTTTATTCACCAACTGGAGGCGCTCCGTGCTGTCGCGGAAGTCCACCCTCACTTTCCCCTCGGTAAGGAGTTGGACAATAATATTGAAGCAAAAGTCGTTCGAGTCGCCGATACGCACCATATATTCCCCTATTTTACTGGAGAGGTTGATCGGTGCGTCGTGGTGTCCGGCATCAAAATCCTCGAGGCCCTCGGAATTGTGAAATTTTTTCACACTCACCTTCAGAAAAATATCGGATGAATATTTTGAAGGTATTGAGTGCATAGAGCCTTAGAGAACCCCCGTAAACTGAGCGGTAGGCTCAGGTCAAGATTTTAATGTAAGCTTTTTGGCGTAGCGTATCGAGCCAGCGCTGTTGGACTTTCATGCGCTCCTGCTGCATGAGGTTACGCTCGATTTCCTCACGCACCTCGCCAAGTGGTTTGACTGAAGAATTTTTGCGGGCTTCCACATAGAGGATGTAGTAGGAGTCGCCGATGTGGATGACCGGGCTGATGCCTCCTGCCTTGAGAGCGAAGGCTGTTTTGGTGAGTTGTTCGTTCAGTGTGTTCCGCTCGATCCACCCCCAGTCGCCGCCGGTGTCGCTTGTGCTTTCGTCCTCGGAATACATTTGGGCCATGCGCTCGAATTCCGCGCCGCCAACAAGTTTCTGGCGAATTTCCTCGGCTGTCTGCTTCTTGTCGCCGCCTGAGCCGATGTCGTCTTTGTTACCCTCGCGAAGAACGATCATACGAAGTTTGACCTGTTCCGGCAGGGAATAAGCTGTGCGGTTTTTATCGTAAAAATCCTGAACCTGCTTGGGGGAAACGACAAAGTTGTCCGTGACCTTGGCTTGGCGCATTGCCTGCACGATGATCTTTTCTTTTTCGATCTCTTTGAAGCGGGTGAGCGTGTAGCCTTGGGCTTGCAGGGTTCGAACGAATGCCGCGCGGTCGCCGCCGAATTCCTCGCGGATGATTGTCTGCACGCGGTCGTCCACGACATAATCGGGGATGTTCGCTCCCTTTTCCTGCATTTTGCGGAACTCCTGCAAGATGAGTTGGCGGTCGACGAGATCTTTGAGGGCGGCGAGTCTCATTTCCTTGACCTTGTCGGCCAAGTCGGGACCACGATAAGACTCTCGCATGGCACGCTCGCGGGCGCCGATCAGTTCGCGCACTTGAGAAATTGTGATCACTTCATTGTTCACGATGGCAGCCACACCGTCGATGACCTCGGCCTGCTGGCAGTGCGCGGTAGGGATGGATAGGACAGCAGCCAGGCAGGTTGCAAAAATTGCGAAAAATCGTCTCATCGGCTCTGCATCGTTTCGAGGAAGCTCAACACACCGCGAAGCTTAAAATCGGGGTCGGGAACCGTCAAGCGGGGAAACCGACCGCCGATCAATACATAGCTGCCGCCGCGCGTGAGCATGAGCTTTTCATCCTTCACTTCGACCAGGCTGATGCGGCGCTGCGAGGCCTCGATACGAATGGCTGCGCAGAGCAGGGCATTCTCAAGAGCAGTTGGCAGGGGACCGAATCGATCGCGCCATGCCACGCGCAGGGCATCCGCCTCGGCGCGCGTGCCGACCTCCGCCAAGCGCCGGTAGGCTTCGATCCTTAATTTCGGCTCGCCCATGTAGGCATTTGGAACAAAAGAGGGAATGCCGCCGGACTTGATGAACTCGCCCTCCTCGGTGACCAAAAAATCAAATCGCAATGCGGTGGTGGCACCGAAGGATTTCTGGCCCTTCACGGAATCCACCGCGCGGCGGAGCATCTTGCAGTAGAGATCAAAGCCTACGGAAATGATGTGCCCGCTCTGCTCGGTGCCGAGGAGATTGCCCGCACCTCGAATCTCCAGATCGCGCATGGCGATTTTAAAACCCGATCCGAGTTCCGAGTATTGCTTGATGGCTGAAACCCGCTTGCGCGCCGCGCCGACGGACATCAATTCGCGTGGCAGAAGCAGGTAGGCGTAGGCTTTTGTTCCAGAGCGCCCGACGCGACCGCGAAGCTGATAAAGATCCGCGAGGCCGAAGCGGTCAGCGCGATCGATGATAATCGTGTTCGCATTGGGAATATCCAACCCGCTTTCAATAATGGTCGTCGAAACGAGAATATCCGCCTTGCCTGCCACGAAGCTCTGCATGACGCCTTCGAGTTCTTTTTCCTCCATCTGCCCATGGCCGACGATGACACGCGCGCCCTCGCAGAGTTCGCGAATCCTCGCCGCGACGCGCTCGATCGTTTGAACCCGGTTGTGCAGAAAATAAATCTGCCCGCCGCGCGCGAGCTCGCGATTGATGGCGTCGCGGATGACGCGCTCGTCGTAGCCGCAGACGATGGTTTCTACCGGTTGACGATTCGGCGGTGGGGTCTCGATCACGGACATG
>CANKXQ010000225.1 GCA_947487745.1 Spartobacteria bacterium
GTTCCAGCACTGGCTTCGATAACGGAAAGTCCGCTGTGGATGTCTGAGTTAATGAAATCAAATTCCGGCATAATTAAAATCCTCCCCAAGTTTTGAGTGGTTGCGCGACGGCGTCCTTCCAGACAATCCAATCGTCGATGTTTTCAAAGGCATCGCGGTCGCGCCAAGCAAGACGGGATGTCTCTTTCTGGCCCTCCCCGGACCCAAAGCGTTCATCATCTTTAGCCCATTCCTTGGCGGCTTTTTCTTCGCTCTGGATAAGTATGTGGGAGGTGATTGGCGCATAGCCGAGCGGTCGGCATTGACCTTGCAGGAAGCCCTCGACGAGCATTTTCAAGTGTTCGAGTGCCTCAGCAGGAGGGATGGCGCTTTTTTGCTTTGGAACAGCATCTGTTGTCTCGTCGAAGATCAATGTAGGCAAAGGATGGTCTGCAGCGGCGGCGAGGTTGGCCATGATCCATGGCCCGAGAAAATATTTCGCATCGTCGATTTTTCCGGCCCTGTAGGCGATGAGCGCATCGGCTCCTGCATTGAGTAAAACGGAGCCAGTAACCTTATGTGACCGACCCCCCATCTCCACTGGAACTTCCAATGCAAGGTGGCTACCTTTCAAACCCGCAATCTGGGTGGCTATCGGCTCAACAACCGCCTTGGTCGATTGCCAAGTTTTCTCCCCCAGCGAGTCTGGGGGTAGGCCTCGATCGGCACGGAGCTTGGCTTTCAAGAAATCCATATTTCCGGATCCCTCAATCCATTCATGCATCATGGCATCCTTGATTTTCCAAGAATCAAGTGGATTGACGGAGAGCACTGCACGATCCAATTCCCTGTCATCGTCCTCCTCGAACGGGATGGCGATGCCTTGAGCTTTCAAAAAGACCTTGGCGGGATCTTTCCAAAAGGCCACCAAGCTCTGCACTGAAATTTCATCAGGAATCAAAGGCTGTGTGCCAACCTCGCCAGACCAAAGTGGCGATTTGGGTTTTTCGGCGAAGTGGATTTTTTCAGCAAGTCGAGCGGCACCCACGCCCAAGGGCTTTTGGAGGTTCCCAGCGTCCTCGAAATACTTTTTGGAAAACGGCTGGAGAGGGTGCTCGAGAACGAGGGCCTTGCGTTCCACGCCGAGTGTGACTGCCACGGCAAGGAGTTCGTCCACGCAGGTGGAGAAGGGTTGTTTTTTATTGGTGCGGATGTTTTGCGTCGAGGCGGTGATGATGAGGCGCTCGGTGGGAGCGAGCACGGCGTCGAGGAACATCTGGCGTTCGTCCACACGCGCGTTGCGGTCCCAGATTTTAGGTTGGGCGCGTAGGAGGTCCCATGAAGGGGATTTTGTGCGCGAGGGGAAGTTGTCGTTCTGCATTCCGACCAAGGCGAGCACGCGGCAGGGTGTGTTGTGGAGTTGCTTGAGGCGGCCGAATGGCGTGGCGCCGGAGATACTCGCGCGGCGATTGGCTTCGGCGGTCTCGGACTCCATCCAATCAAGGATCACAGCGACATCGACGGGCGTCGTGACAGCCAAGCCGGATAAGAAGCGAAGGATTTTGTCGGCCTCGCTCATGCGAGCGTCTTGACCAGCAAGCAAAGCGGCGGCGGCCTTCTTGAGGCGTTCCGCCCATTCGCTGGGGGATACGGCTGTTTGCCAATCGAGCAGTGTGGAGCGAAGATCGGCGAGCCATTGGAGAAATGTTTCCAGCTCTGAAAAATTCGAACCCATGCTGTCCGCGACGGGGAGTTGAAATCCACCCTCGGCTGATTGTTCCGGCTCCTGGGGACCAAAGAACTCGCCCGCCACAAGACGATTTATAGAGAACTCCCAGTCGCCGGGCTGCTCATCGCCAATCGCGAATCCTTGAGTGATTCCGCTGTCGCGGAATTTGTCGGCGAGAAATTCCACTTTCTCCTCATCCTCCCCCACCCCGAGCGCCTCGCGCACGGCGCGGAGTTGCATGAGATCGAGAACTTCGCTGGCGCGGCCACGACCGCCATGGGCCAACTCGAGGATGGCCAGAAGCCCCTCCAAAACCTCGTCGCCTTCACTGGCAGGTAATTCCGTGAGGCGCACCGGCAGCGGGTTTTCCTTGGTATGAAAAACAGCCGGAACCAAGGAGGAGTAGCCATCCAACGAAGGAACGGCAATGAGCACATCCTCCGGTTTGAGATCATCAATCTCGGCAAAAGCCCTCAGCAACTCGTCGCGAAGCGCCTCCAACTCGCGGCGTGCGCCGTAACACTCGTGGATGCGCAGGCTGGAATCTGCTTCGAGGCCATCCACCTTGGCGTAAGGGCTGTTCGCACGAACCCCCTGTTGGATGTGCTTCAAAAGCGTGTCGGGGTTTGATTCCAGCGCCAGATCGCAAGGATCCGGCCATTTTTCGTATTGGTTTTCATTTTCGCCGATCAAAACAAAAGTGCCCACAGCATGACGCGCCATAGAGACGAGAAGCGGATTGATTTGCACCTCGGCTCCAAGCTCGAATTCCTCAGGATCAGACGAGGAATCGGGTAATGGCAGGTTGTCGTTCTGGTTTCGTTTACGGATATCGGCGAGGTATCCCAGGCAGGGAAGAATCACATGAATGGAGACTCCCACTCCGCTTGCAGAGAGAATCCCGAGCGTTTTCATCAGGAGTGGATCAAGCGTTCCGCTGCCGATCACGGTCACTGCGCTGAATGCCGATTGGAACTTCGCCGCGGCGGCGGGGCCATTGAGGCGCTGAGGCAAAAGTCCCGGAGGGTTCTCAATTTTTTCAAAAAGTTTTCCCCAGAGATCGCGTTGCCAAGACTCTTCGGCGCGGTGGTCGGGCTTTTGCAAAAAGGCACGCTCTTGGCTCCAAGCCTCGAACATTTCCGGACGAAAATGGCCGTATTGATCCAAGCGATCCGCCACCAACCTGGCCATGGCAAATCGATCCCTCACCGAAGCCGCAGCGCCGACTCCGGGGAAATTCTGACCGTGTTCGAAAACCGACCACTCCAAGCGCCTTTTCGACCATTCGCGGGCCATTGGAATGTCGGCCACCTCGAACACTTCAGTGACAAAATCCTGCGGCATGGAAAATTCAATCCCCATGCAAATACCCAGCTCACGGGCCAACTTAATCTGGAGCCAGTCTCTAAAGTGGACCGAAGGC
>CANKXQ010000226.1 GCA_947487745.1 Spartobacteria bacterium
AAGAGCTTCCGCAAGGGCCGTGCGCTCGGAAAACATTTTGTCCGGATCCTTGTCGGGCTTCAAGGCCACCACAACCTCGGGGGCCAAATCTTCTGAAAAGGCGGGCAAAACCACGGCAAACAGCACAAACGCCAATGAGAGAAATGTTTTGAAAAAAGGAGCCGAGCGCATCCTTATTGAGATCGCATCTCAATCGCGTTTTGACAAGCTAATCGCGTGTTCTTCGCTGCGGCGGGGTTGATTAGCGCAGGGACGCTGGAGGGCAGTAGATCGCGAGGGGTTCGCGATTCCAGATGGCACCGCTTTGCTCGCGTTCCTCGGGGGTTGTGAAGGCGTAGTTGTCCAGAATGGCTCGGATGAATTTGGGAGGTTGCTCGGGGAAGGGGTTCTTTTCAAGCAGGGCAAGAACCTCGGGGGAGCCTTCAAGTAGGCGGGCGAGGAAGGATTGAAACCACGGAGTTGTTTCCACGCGACCGAGCGCGGCGAACCACATTTGCCAGTCGAGTCGCGGGTGGTATGGGGCGACGGCAGGTAAAGCGTGGTCGGGAGCGCCTGGCTTGTAGCGGAATTCGTAGGTCATCCACTCGTGGCCGGCGTTGCTGCCTTGGACGATGATTTCACGGCGCTGTGTGGTCATGACGGCGAAAAGTCCATAGCCATTGACCGTTCGCAACGGGGCAAGGAGTGAATGGATGCCAGCAAGAGGCGCGAGAAAACTTGGAATCGTTCGGAACGCCGAGGCGAGGGGGATGAGCGAGAGCAGAAGAATCGAAGCGAGAACCGGGATTCGCATCCAACGCGTGACAAACACGGCGGGCGCCGGTTTTTTCCGAAGAAATCCGGGCCAGCAGCGGTCATCGAGAAGGAAAAAGCACAAGGCGGTGGAGAGGAGGTTGAAGAAGGCGAAATTGCCTGTGAGCGCGATTCCGGCTTGCAGTGCGATGGTGCACCACGCCGCAAGCAGTCGGGGATTCCTCGGCAGGAAAAAAGCAAAGGGGAGGACGAGTTCGACAAGAAACATGAGCGCGCAACTGGCCACAAGGATTTCCGCTGGAAGCTGCTGCGCGAACCATGCGACGGGATTCGGCAGGGGCTGGGTGAAAAAATGGAACTCGAGCGCTGTGAGACTGCGCCAGGTTGGGTCGCCGCTGGTGAGCTTCACTACCCCGGAGCTGAACATGAGGCGGAATAAAAGCGCCACAGCCAGAAACCGCGTCAGTCGGGGAGGCTCGCACGCAGAGAGATTCGGGCGCAACCGCCATGGCGAGAGAAATACCGTGAGGAAGCCGACCTCGATGAGCAGAGCGTCCCACTGGAAGCTGTAGAAATCCCGCCCGGCGACACAAAGTGAGAGCATCACGGCCCAGAGGGTCAGAAAGCAGAGCGGCTGCAAGACTCCCAGCAGGGCCAGTATTGAGGCGGCAACGCCGATACAAACGAGTGTGTTTAAAGTCTCAAGGCCGGGTGATAGCCAGGCGAGTGATGGCAGAGCCCAATACGCCTCTGCGCCGAGTTGATTGCGGGCAGCCTCAAAGAACGGTGCGACTGGAAGGATCGCATTCAAGCCGGCGGCCTGATGCCAATACGAAACCAGCGCGATGAAAAAAATCAGCGCCAGCGCCCGCAGGAAGAGGGCGTTGGCGATCGCAAAAGTCGGTCGTCGGGCGGATGTGCCCCAGAGGAGTTTTGTGAGCTTTGAAAAAACAACCCGGTTTGCCGCCACGAATCCATAGGCGGACTCAAGCATCTGCGCAAAAACCGGAAGTCGGTTACTAAGCAAAAGTCCCACCCGCGCGGCGGCGCTGTGGGGAGCGGTCAGTTCCAATACGGCTGCGGCGCCTGACGAGCGGGTGCCATCCGGGCGAATCAACTGAACAGCGCGGTCGAATTCCGCCTGCGGGATTTCCGGATAATCCGCTGCCGCCTCCGAGGAGGGACGGTAGTCCACGGAGTCGCCTGTCATTTCCCGCCAGCGTTCGATCCACTGCCGGCAGAAACCGCAGGCCCCGTCGAAGACGACCAGCGGACGCGTCATTTTTTCAAGAGCTTCGCCAGCGCGGCGGCGGGATTCTCCACCGTTTGCGCGGTGATGGTCAGCGTGCGCAGGCGGGTCGAGGGTAGGCGGAACTTGAGGTCGCGGAAGGTGCGCTCGAGAACGGTCATGAGGCCGCGGGCACCTGTTTCCTCGGTGCGGGCGAGCGCGGCAAGCTTGCGAAGCGCGCAAGGCTCGAAGCGGAGCTTGATGTCATAGGCGGCGAAAGATCGTTTGTATTGGTGGATCAAGCTGCTTTCGCTTTTTTCCAAAACCTGAAAAAGATCGTCCTCGTCGAGCGCATGGCAGGCGACACGCACGGGCAGGCGCCCGATGAATTCCGGCTCGAGCCCGAAGCGAATGAAGTCGCTCGTGCCAGCCTGCGCCAGTGCCTTCGCGGGTGACATCGAGTTTTGACCGAGGCGGGAGCGGATGATTCCATCTAGGCCGACAAAGGCTCCACTGGCGATAAAGAGGATGTGGCGTGTCGAAATCGTATCGGGCATGCCGGGTGTGTTGCCTCGGGCGGCGCTCATGGCGGACTGGAGTTGGCCGGTCACATCATTCGGCGACAGAACCGGCACATCGCCGTCCTCCATGATTTTGAGAAGGTTTGTTTGAACGCCGCGTCCGGAGACATCGCGTCCACCGCCCTCAGTTGACCCCGCGAGCTTGTCCACTTCATCGAGGTAGATGATGCCGTGGGAGGCGCGTTTGATATCACCTCCAGCGCGGCGGATGAGGTCGCGCACGAGGTCATCCACATCGCCGCCGACATAGCCGGTTTCGCTGAACTTGGTGGCATCCGCTTTCACAAAGGGAACTCCGATCAGATCAGCCGCCGATCGGATGAGGTGGGTTTTGCCGACACCTGTGGGGCCGAGAAGGAGGACATTCTGTTTTTGATAAAAGGGAGCTTCCTGACCCTCCAGCGTGAGTCGCACATGCTGGAAGTGGTCGCATAGAGCCACTCCGAGAACCTTCTTGGCCTCATTTTGCCCAATGACAAAGCGGTTCAGATGCCGGGCGATATCTGCCGGTTTGAGGCTGAAGGAAAAATCCTGCGAGGGCGCTGGCTTGCGACGGACG
>CANKXQ010000227.1 GCA_947487745.1 Spartobacteria bacterium
CCGCTGGCAAGGCCGTGAAAGTGATCTCCGCCTTGCTCCCCAACCTGCCCGGCAAGCACCGCTACAAAATCCTCTACATGCTGCGACCCGTCGCGCAGGTCGTTGACTCCCAGTGGGCCATGCTCGCCCGCCAAGGCAAACTGCCCAAATCCGAAAAACCCCACCTCATCGAAGCCCAAGAGAGCCACAGCCTGCAAATCCGCGAAGTCCTCAAAAAAAGCGACCGCGTGGAACTGCTCGAAATCTCCTTCCCCGACCTCATCGCCAACCCACAGCCCATTCTCAACCAACTGGCAGCATTCCTCGGAGAAAAATTTCTACTCAGCCCAAAAGTCGAGGCCTGCATCAAGCCCGAACTCCACCGCAACCGCACCCCGTCACCCAGGTAGGGCGCGCCAGGCCCTTGGCGTCTCTGTGGGATGCAAAGGCGGCTTCGCCGCAAATATGGGACCCCGACGGCGCGGCGTTGCTACCATTTATCTTCGATGGGCGCTGCCGCGCGCCAGCGCGCTTCGTTCCAATTGGAGGGATGACCGCCGTGTCGTGCCCTAAAGTTAGACAGATCGATAGCGGTCTCGGCCAATGAAGATTCCTCAACCACGAACGGCGGGGTGGTGTCCTGGAGTGCTTCGGTGGCTTCCGAGGGGATATTTGGGTCAAGCCAGAGGCCGACCCTCAATGGTTTGCGCGCTGCCGCGCGGGTTCTGTGGCGGCGTTACGCCGAGGCGTTCCGGTAAATGATTCAGCCGCGTGTGGCCGCGATTGATGAACACAAAGGGCGCTCGCTCTGCAAATTCTTCCCCTTTTCGGGAGTTTATTTTTTCTCAGAGGTGGGGTTTTTTGCGGGTGCCGAGTTCTTGATATTGAATTTTTCCACCACCGAGCGCGCGTCCTTGTCGGTTTGTGCGAGTTGCATCAACTCCGTAAAGAGGGAATTGTAGCTATTGGAGAGTCTCTGAGTCTCTTCGACAAGGCCTTGGCGCTGCTTGAGCAAACCGGCGGCATCGCTTCGAACGCTTTGCAGTGCGCCAGCTTGGCGATCGAGGTTTTCAAGACGCCAAGCCAATGCCGAGGCGGTTTGCCTTAAAGCCAGAACTTGTGAAAAAAGGAAAAGAACGAAGGCTACCGCTAGAACGGGCATTGCGAAATCCAACCGGGGATAGACTTCGGGTGTTTGTTCAGGAACAGAGTCCTCTGGAGCGAGACGGGCGTAATGTGGAGATTGCGGCGCGCATTGACCGAGGCCCCCGCCGTGAGGGCAACGCGTGCAGCCGGCCCGATCGAGCTTGAGCAGCAGCGTGCGCGCGGCCATGTCCTTGGGACGGCCCGCAGCGTTGCGCCAATCCCAGAGCGCACACAACTCGCGGCTCAACCGTGTGCGGTTCCACTCGGGATGCGCTTGGATGATCCGCAAATCCCCTCGATATCCGAAGTGTTGAGTTCCCGCCCTTGCATGATCATGACGCTTGCCATGGATGCAAAATAGAGCCTTTCTCAAAGTGAGGTCAGTGGAAAATAAGAACTTTTTTCAGAGAGAAATGTTTGTTGGGGGGGCTGCCCGAGTAGTTGCCATTTCGAAGCGTCTGAAACGAAAATGTCACGAATCGTTGATTGTCTAATTGGCCTCTCCGCTCTTTGATTCCCGTCCATGTTCAGACCCATTCTTTTATCCCTGCTCGCCGTTTGTGCGCATGCCTCCGCTAACAATGTCATCTTCATCCACCCTGATGGTGCCGGCGTTGCCAACTGGCAGGCAGCCCGTTTTTATTGGGAAGGCCCCGATGCAGAGCTCAACTGGGACCGCATACCGCATATCGCCATCTATCGCGGCCACATGGCGGATTCGCTTTCCGCGACATCAAACGGAGGGGCGACCTCCCATGCGTATGGCATCAAAGTCCCATCCGCCGCATTCGGCACGGATGGGAAATCCGCGTCGCGCCCGACTGCTGCGAACGGTGAGCAAGGCAGTCTGATGCACGAAGCGATGAGGCGCGGCGTCCGCACGGGTCTTGTGAACTCCGGCAGTATCATCGAGCCCGGCACCGCTTGCTTTGTGGCGAGCACCGCACACCGTGACGACTACGAGCAAATCACTGCACAGGTTGTCGAATCCGGCGTGGATGTCATTCTCAGCGGTGGCGAGGAGTGGTTCCTGCCTTTAACCAAAGCGGGTCGCCATGTGAAGGCGGGTAAGCGAACGGACGGCCGCGACCTCATCGAAGAAGCTAAAAAAAATGGCTATACTGTTGTTTTTAACCGCACCGAGCTTCAGTCCGTGCCTGCCGAAACCAAGAGGCTTCTCGGTATTTTTGCCGAGCAGGACACCTTCAACGACATGGAGGCGGACAAGCTCAAAGCGCTCGGCTTACCGACCTACGCCCCCGAGGCTCCCACCCTTCAAGAAATGACCGCCGCCGCCCTTCGTGTCCTCGCTCCCGGGCCTTTCTTCCTCGTGGTTGAGGAGGAGGGGTCGGACAACTTCGCGAATTTCAATAATGCTCCGGGCGTCCTAGACGCTCTGAAGCGTGCTGACGATGCCTTCGGAACCGTGCTGGAGTTTATCAAAAAACACCCTGAGACACTCCTCATCACGGCCGCCGATAGCTCGGCCGGTGCCATGGATGTTCTGGGCTTCCCTCCGAAACCTGACCTCCTCGCCAAAGCCGCAAGCGGGAAGGATACCAACGGTGCTCCTTATGGACTCACGCTTGATGGCCAACCATTCCTCTCCAAACCTGACCGCTCAGGCGTGGTGCATCCCTTTGTCATCACCTGGGGCACATTGAGCGACGCATCTGGCGGGATTCTCGTCCGCGCAGCAGGGAAAAATGCAGATGAAGTCCAAGGAAGTTTCGACAATACGAAAATCTACACCCTCATGCGCGAGGTTCTCTTCGCTGAGTAATGCAGTCACCTTCAATTCAAACGGACAGCCAGAGCTTTTTCACCAAGCACTTTCGCACCCGTATTATGGTGATAGAGTTTTTGCAGCGCCTGTTCGGAGTTCTCCCGCAACTCTTTTGCGGGGTAGCAAAAACCTTTGCTAGCAAATGGCAGAAGTGCCAATGCGGAGATAATGCAATTTTTCACGCGGTGACCTATTCTCGGCCCGGT
>CANKXQ010000228.1 GCA_947487745.1 Spartobacteria bacterium
GTTCATGTAATCCAGCGCTCCCGCGAGATTCGTCCCCCTACCCTTGGGCTCGAAATAGAGCATTTCGCGAATCAAACGCAGCGTGTGCAGGCGGCCTTTCTTCGGCGGAATGAAGAGCTCCACCTCGTTGGTGAAGAGCAGCAACCCGACCTTGTCGTTGTTGTTGATGGCGCTGAAGGCTAGGATCGAGGCCACCTCGGCGGCGAGTTCGCGCTTGCTGAGCTCGATGCTTCCAAACAGCCCCGAGGCGCTCACATCCACGAGGAGCATGACCGTCAACTCGCGCTCTTCCGTAAATTTTTTGATGTATGGCACATTCATCCGCGCCGTGACATTCCAGTCGATGGAACGAATTTCATCACCCGGAGCATATTCCCGCACCTCCTCGAAATTCATGCCCCGGCCCTTGAACACGCTGTGGTATTGGCCGGCGAAGATCGAGTTCACCAGCCTGCGGGTGCGCAACTCGATGCGGCGGATTTTTTTGAGAATTTCCTTGGGATCTCGCGTCATGGCTTGTTTGGGAAACAGCGCTCCCGCTCGCGCGGAAGAGTTTCAGTTTTCTACAAACTCAGGGCACCGGAACTCCGGCGAAAATTTGCTCGATGACCATCTCGGTCGTGACCGACTCGGCCTCCGCCTCGTAGCTCACCCCGATGCGATGGCGGAGCACATCCAGCCCCACACTCTTCACATCCTGCGGTGTCACATATCCCCGGCCGGCGATGAAGGCATTCGCCTTCGCTGCCAGCGTGAGGAAGATCGTTGCGCGCGGAGATGCTCCGTAACGAATCATGCCGTCGAGCTTGAGCTTCGCCGCTGCGGGATCGCGAGTCGCCCAGACGATGTTGACGATGTAATCCTTAACCCGGTCGTCCACATAGATGTCATTGACGACTCCACGCGCCCGAACAATCTCCTCGGGGCTGACGACCGCCTCCACACCGAGGCGCGGCGACGAAGTGGCCATGGCGTCGAGGATGGACCGCTCCTCCTCGCGGGTCGGATATCCCACATGCACCTTGAGCATGAAACGATCGAGCTGGGCCTCGGGAAGTTGATAAGTGCCCTCTTGCTCGATGGGGTTTTGCGTCGCCAAAACCAGGAAAGGATCGGGAAGTTTGAATGTCTGCTCGCCGATCGTGACCTGCCTCTCCTGCATCGCCTCCAACAACGCGCTCTGCACCTTCGCCGGCGCGCGGTTGATTTCGTCCGCAAGGATCAGGTTGGAAAAAATCGGCCCGAGCTTCGTGCTGAACTCCCCATCGCGTGGATTGTAGATCAGCGTGCCGATGAGATCAGCAGGAAGAAGGTCGGGAGTGAATTGAAGGCGTTGAAAGCCCGTGCGGATCGAGTTCGCCAGCGTGCGAACCGTAAGAGTCTTCGCCAGACCGGGCACCCCCTCGAGGAGGACATGACCATTTGAGAGAAGGCCGATGAGGAGACGATGGACGAGGACTTTTTGCCCCACCACCACGCGGGAGACTTCATTGACGAGGGGTTCGACCCACTGACGGTTTTCTTGAACTTGCTGGGTTAATTCGGAGGTGTTGATACTCATTGAAAAAATCGAAGACGGGATTTTTGCGGTTGCGGGGGAATCTGACAAGCAGCCTCTCTCATTCGTTCAAAAACAAAGAACGTAACGGCAGCGCCGCTAACGCACAAGGTAGGGGCCGACATCAAAGTTGTCCCCCACCTTCACGGCATCGTAGCGCGCCTTGTCATTCAACCAAACCGTGTAAGATTTCTTCGTCCCGTCCTTTTGAAGAACCTCGACCGTGATGATGTAGTCCCCGTCCACCTTGTCGCTTCTCACATCTCCGCCCTTATGAATCGTGATTTGCTTCTCTGGCTCGGCCATTGGCTTGAAATCCTTGGCCACAACCGTTCCCGTCATCTTGGCATTGGCAATGCCAGAGCTCATTTGCCAGACTGCAAAAAGAATGAACGAAAAAACCAGCAAGCCAACAGCGAGAGCTTTGATCCACATCGAGGCTGGCGTCTTGGGATCGAAAACAGGCGGATTTGCTTTTTTCACATGGCAAATTTAGCACAGCATCCATCCCGGCCAAGAGGAGATTTTTTACTCCACTACGCAATTTTCAATCGATAAAACCTTGCATCCGGAGATTCGCCATCATAGTTTTTTAGCCTTTCCAGGCTGGATAGCTCAGTTGGTAGAGCAGAGGACTGAAAATCCTCGTGTCCCCGGTTCGATTCCGGGTCCAGCCACTCCCCCAGTGTTTATGCGGCTCGGCGGGCGAATGGGGGGTCAAAAATGGAGCGACTGTGATAAGAAGTGTGATATTTTCTTCCGAGTTTTAGTGAAGTTTTCTGATGTCTTCCGGTGTCAGTGGAGCCTTTGTTGGAGCCAGATTTCAGTCCTCCACCCCCCTGCCCCCCTCCAAAAAAACCCGCATCCGCCAAATCCTCGCCGCTTCACAGCGTTGTGGCGGCGCGCTGAATCCTCCCCGCTACGCCAAACCCTGCGGGGGCGAAGGGAGTGAGGGAGCGCGTTAGCGAATCCCGAGCGAGCGTAGCAGGGTGGGCGGGGGCGTGGGTGGAGCATCCGTCAGGATGCGGAAGACCGCCACCGAACCACCCCCGCAGACCCGACATCGAAACCGGCTCCCGCATTACCACGGCGGCGCAGACCGCTCCACAAACACGAAGCGCAACCATCGCCGCCGAAACCACAGCGAGGCACCGCCACGCGAGCCCCGCCCGTGGAGCGTAGCCGAAGATCGCTACAGATAATGGCGTGTAGGGAATAGCGCGGTGGATGATTCGTGTGAGTTCTCCGCTATGCCCTACCTCGCATTATCTGTAAGCGGAATCCAGCGAGGTGCCGGGAGAAAAAGGCGAACTCTGGGACGCGTCACAGGATGAGCCTCTCCCGGCACCTGGCTGGATGCAGCGTGCTATCGCAGGCGGAGCGGAACGGGCGGGGCATCGTGACCATTGCGGCGAAGCCGGAAGAGGATTCTCAGCGGCGCTGGGCGCTTGCGTCAGCCAGCCGAGCGCGGCGGCGTTTGCAGGCACCTCACTGACCCCGGAATTGCGGACGGCAGTTATTGTGGAATTTAACCGGCGGAGCCGGGACGTGCTGGG
>CANKXQ010000229.1 GCA_947487745.1 Spartobacteria bacterium
GCCTGCTACGCCGCAGCATGGATCCTGTGAAGGTGCTTGGAGACTGGATCGGAGAGGGAGACCTCGCCACATGCGGCATGGTGCGGCTCGAGGTCGAACGCGGACTCAAAGTCAAAAAAATGCGCCAATCACTCGGCGGTTTTTTCGATGTTCTCATCAATGTCTCGACCTCGAATAAGATCTGGGAAGACGCCACATCGCTCGCATGGACACTTGATCGTTGCGGCGTCACCCTCCCGGCACAGGATATTCTGATCGCAACCTGCGCAAAAACACTCGGAGCCGCCGTGCTCACAGATGATGCCCATTTCGACGAAATTATCGGCCTGCCCGTGTTGAAACCGGCCCAGGAATTGGATGGCTGGTGAGGTCTTTCCAAACCTGTAAAAGGTGATGTTTTGCGTTTAGACGCGAAACTCTTTGAAGTTTGCGAAATTTTTTCAAAGATTTTCCAACAAACCCGGATCATGCAAATTTCTTTTTTTCAGATAATTACGCAACACCACGAGGAACACTCATAAGGCATACAACCCATTACAAAGAAAAATATTGCACAGATTTTTGAAACAATGCTATGAATTTACTCATGCGAGAAAAAACCAACATAACACTGCACCCCGAAGTCAAAAAAGCCGCTCAAGCCTTGGCTGACGGACAACAGCGCAGCCTCTCCGAGCTGGTCGAGCGCCTCCTCGAGCGCGAAGTCGAGCGCTATGGCCAGGCCCCACGCTTCTACATGAGCGAGCAACCTTCGGCCTATGGCCAACAGCCAAGCCAAAGCGCAGCAGCCGCCCAAGGCTGATCACATTTTTCCTGAATTCAAATTCAACCAGGGGACGGCAAAACCGTCCCCTCTTTCTTTGCGGGATAGGGGCAGCGGAGCCGTAGGATTCGGACGGCTCGGTGGGCCATCCCTAACTTGGGGAGCAGCGCCCTCCGGAAGACAGGCTACTGAGGCGAGAGGAACTTGACGATGGCGGCGGTTGCAGCCATCTGGCCGATCCAAAAGAGGAACATCCACTTGATCATTTCGGCCTTGAGTTCCGCGCCATCCTGCTTGGTCATGAGGCGTTCCGCGAGGTCGTCGTGTTTATCGGCCTCTCCGGTCGAGAGGAAGGGAAGTCAGGCTAAGTTCTACTGCATTGGTTTACCGCAGCAAGGTTTTCAAGCAATCCACGCGCAGCGATTGCTCACCGAAGCCGTGAGGGCGCAGGGTTTCAATATCGGCTGGAACCTCGGCAAGGCCGCCGGCGCGGGTGTCGAGGATCATTTGCACATCCACATTGTGCCGCGCTGGAACGGCGACGCGAACTTCATTGCCGTCACCAGAGGCACGCGCGTGATCCCGGAAGGCCTGCAGGCGCTTTACGACCGGTTGGTGGAAATCCAGAGAGGACTTCAATCGTAGGGCCAAAGTTTTTTTAAGGAGGGCGCGGTCTCTCTGAGGGAGTGGTTTCTCGACTGAAATGTCTGAATGGTCGTCGGAAAGTTCGACAAAATCGTTTTCGCCGATTTGAAGAAACAAGGGTGGGGGATCACAGCGACATGCCGACCATTTTTGAAGGAGGCGGAAGTCTATCCTGTTCAATTTTATCGCGCATCGGGATTACCGCAATGGCCCCGTCAATTCCACCACATCCGAACCTGCGGCGCCGAAAAGGAATCCTCCCCCGATCAGAATCCCGTCTCCACGCACCACGCCGGGAGAGAGCAGCACGCCTCGATAGCTGGCGGCCGGGAACAGAATGCTGCCGCCGCGGGCGGGAATTTTCCCAGAGAACTCGCCCCGGGCCGTCGTGGCCGAGAATTGGAATCCGCGCGGTGGAATGAGCGACCAGACGGGGCGGTTGTTCAGCGGCCAAGTTGTCGAGAAAGGCCCAAGCGCTCCGGGGTCTCCTTCCTCCATTCCCAGCATCAGTCGCACACTTGTCTCCCCCGTTTGTCCGGTCCAGGGATTCGTGCCGCGCCGGTAATTCCACCGCTGCCCGAAGGGCTGCAGACCCTCCACAAATCCCGTTTTATGCGCCCTGGCGCGAGCATTCGCGCCACGCACCCAAGTCCAAGTCCCCACCGAGAAAAACTCCGCCTCGCCGGACTGCACATCCGCGGCGGAGTCGAGAGTCCCCTTCCCGTGCAACAGGCCCTTTGTGGAATTGAGCGGCACCGCCAAGGGCAGGCGCAAACCTCCAGTCTCATCGCGAACCACCCGTGCTGCCCCGCTCCAGGCCGTATCATCCGCCAACCGCCCCGCGAACCGCATCACCCCATCTTTTGCAGAGGTTGCTCCCGCGAAGCCGTGACCGAATTTCTTGCCGGACATTCCTGTGCTTTGGAAGAGCACATTCAACTTCGAACCATTCCAGCCAAAAACATCCCCCTTGGCCCCGGTGTGCGCCGCCGGCAGCAGCACAAAAGCCGTGGATTCCTCGCCGTTGAAAACCACAATGCACGAAACCCGGTTGCCCAACTCCCCGGCCTCCAAAAACAGCTCCATCTCCACCAAGCGGCCCGCCACGGTGACCGTGCCGCTCCAGTTCCCATCCGCATCAAACTGACCGCGGAAACCCACCTTTTGCCCATTGAAAACCAGCGCCCCGGTGAATTGACGATTGGCTTTGAGCGTGATCAAAACCTGCCCGTTGCGCAAAAGCGCCTCCGCCGGTTCATCCAAATCCGCCGCTCCGAAATTGCCAATGTAGGTTCCAGCCAATTCGGAAAAATCGGGCGGCTTTGGACTTGGACTTGGACTTGGACTTGGACTTGGACTTGGACTTGGACTTGGACTTGGAGTTGGTGTCGTTCCATTGTCTGGCGGTTCGCTGGAACTCGCCACGCGCAACCCGCAATTCCAAGCTCTGAAATCCGGAACGCTTGGATCATAGCCAGTTATTTCTGAATCTGTTTCCGAATTCATCCAACTCCCACCACGGCTCACTCGCGTGGAGTCATCGTCGTAATCCCAACACAACTCCCACACATTTCCGCTCATGTCGAAAATGCCGAGTTCATTGGCTTTTTTTCGACCCACAGGATGCGTTCCAAGTCCCAATATAATCGCCGGGGTCGCTCCAGCGGAGTTGATTTGATTCCAAGA
>CANKXQ010000230.1 GCA_947487745.1 Spartobacteria bacterium
GTGTCTGCGAGGCCCTCGCCGAGCCGAGGCGTTTCAACGGGCTGCGCGAGAATGCTCGAAAACTCATCGCCGAACGCTATGATCGCGACAGCATTTGCGTGCCGGCATTGCTCAAGATTTTTGAGGGCTGAGATCGGAGAATTTTTAACCATAGCGGACACAGAGAGCATGAAGGAGAAATGGGTATTTTCCTTTGTGGCTTCGCGCCTCTGTGAGAGAGCCCTCCCCCTGTCGCCACCCTGTAAATTTTGTTAATTTTGTCATTCCGTCCACTCCCGCAGATTTTCCTTCGCGTCTTTGCGGGAGGATTTTTAGAAATGAGCCATGTCAGCGATTTTCCGCTTACCGCCGCGCACTGGTTTTTGCTTGGGAATGTGGTCACTGCCGCTTGGGTTTACGGCGGCACTCGAGAATGGGTGACTTGGCTTTTGCTGTCGAATACGGCCCTGTTCATTTTAGGAACACCACCAAGGCTCCGCCTGTCACGCAATCCCCTCCCCGCCGCTCTTGGTATGGGTTTTCTGCTGTTGCAGGGATGGTTCATGACCTGGAATGCCAATCGTCAATTCATCAACGCAGCACAGGTTTTTGTGGATCGCCAACAACCATCGCCGAGCTGGCCGGGGTTTATGGATGCGCCCTTGGTTTTGCCTTCGATGCTTTTGACAACGGGACTCCTTGGAGCTTTCTGCATCGCGTGCGACATGACATCGAACCGAGTCTGGCGTCAACGCCTCTGGATCACGCTTGCTGGAACAGGTGGAAGCATCGTTGTCCTTGGACTTGCCCAAAGGCTCTTGGATGCACCATCAATTTTTTGGGATTTGGAGCAAAATCTCGGATGGACATTTTTCGGCTTGTTTCGGTATCACGCAAACGCGGGCAGTTTCATCAATCTTGTCTTGCCGCTGATCGTCGGCTTGGCCGTGACCGCCTTTTTCCGCGAGGGAGCGGGAATGAGCTGCGTGTTCCGAACCTTGGCCGCTTTGATCACTGCGGCGGCAGGTTTCGTCAATGTGTCGCGAGCAGCGAATGCGCTCTGCGCGGTCCTTCTGGCAGGCATGAGCCTATGCATCGCTTTAACGGCACCCCGCAGTTCGGTCTTGTCCAGACCATGGATCCGTTGGTCACTTGCAGCAGGAATGCTCGGTTTGGCGGGAGTCCTCGCCATTTCATTTGATATGGAAAAAAGCCTTATGCGCTGGGAAATGGTATCGTGGCAGATCCTGCGCGGAGACGCGGGCCGAACCGAGGCCTACGAAATCATGACCCGCAGCGCGATCCCGGTCGCAGGCCCATGGGGATTCGGTCCCGAAACATTTGAGCAAATGTTCAACATCCATCGCACGCAGATCGGCAGCAACCTTGAAGGACGCTGGGACAAGGCCCACAGCGATGCCCTGCAAATTCCGATGGACTGCGGCTGGGCAGGCGCGAGCGCATGAAGCCTGCTTCTCATCGGTGGACTCATACGGGGGAAAAGGTTAACAACTGCAGAACTGAGCATAAAAAAGCGGGAAGCCATTTTTAACCAAGAAAGATACGAACGAGTGTCCAAAGCAGGTGTGAGGTTGTTCTGGTGAAAGAATGGTGTCTTGGTCAATCATACGCTGGATGGCACTCAATAGGCTCGCTTCCATGGAGAATTCGGCGACTGCGCCGGCGTCCCGCTTCGAGAGTAGACCCCTGCGAGATTCTGCGCGACTCCACGCCGCCTACGCTCTGTATCTGGCTGGAGCGAGTTGGTTGGCAGCTTCCGTTCTTTTCAGACTCCCATCCGGCAATGACGGAACATCCCACCTCCGGGCGAGAGAGGCTATCAGCCGCCACTGCGCGAGATACCTCGATCGCTTGGCACGCATGGGTTGCATCCGCTGCGAATATGTGGGCTTTGAAGACTCCGCCAACTGGCGTGGCTCTCTGCTTTGCGCGAACCATCCCTCGATTTTTGACGCGCTCCTGCTCTTCCAGAAATTTCCCCACGCGGCTTGTGTGGTCGGAACAAATCCATGGCGACATCCTCTTTTTTCCATCCCCGCCAGACAGGCCGCATACATACCCAGCCTTCCTGCGCTGCGCATGGTCAAGGAGACACGGCGACTTGTGGTGCAAGGAGGCAACATGATTGTTTTTCCTGAAGGCACCCGAACACGCGAGGGTGCGCTTGGGCCGTTCCTCGATGGATTTGCTCTCGCGGCCATCAAAGGCGGCGCCGCTGTGCGAACCATTTTTATCGAGTGCACGAGCCGTTTTTTAGGAAAAGCGATTTCGTTCAAAAGCCCGCTCGAAATGCCAATCCACTTTCGCCTTTCGACCGGCCAGGTTTTTCATCCCGCCCCACATGCGAATGCGCGCGATTTCAGCCAGACGCTGGAGGAATATTTTCGCCAACGCCTGATCCGTGAGGGAGAGGCGATCCGGCGATGTTCCGATCCCGTTGAATGAACAAGTCGAGATATCTCACAGCCTGCGCGGGCTGGATGCTTGTGCTACCGGGGGTGATTCGAAACTGCGGCTGGTTCGGCGCGGTCGAAAAATCCTTCGCGACCCGGGACAGTGAACTTCTGCTTACGATTGATGACGGCCCTGATCCCAGGCAGACACCGCAGATCTTGGATGCTTTGGCAAAAGCACGAGTGCGGGCGGTATTTTTTGTCATTGGAAAAAAAGTGGAGGCCCATCCGGCACTTTGTCGTCGCATGGCGAACGAAGGACACTCCGTGCAGAACCACACCTACTCACATTCCTCGGCGACCTTCTGGTCCGCCGGGCCTCACCGCGCGGCGGAGGAAATCACGCGTTGCTCGGCGGCTATTCAAAAAGCGACGGGGCGAATGCCTGTTCATTTTCGAGCCCCAGTCGGCATGGCCAACCCCTTTGTGCATCTTGCGGCGCAGTCGTGCGCGCTCAAGATCATGGGCTGGTCTGCCACAGGGCATGATGGCATCGCCCACGACCCCGCCCGCGTAGTGCGGCACATCCGCCGGAGCGCAACGCCCGGCGGCATCATCCTGCTTCACGAAAGCCACCTTCGCGGCATGCGCGAGGGAGAG
>CANKXQ010000231.1 GCA_947487745.1 Spartobacteria bacterium
CGCGCGAGGAAGGGTTCGGCAGCGAGGTCAAACGCCGCATCATTCTCGGCACCTATGTTCTTTCAAGCGGCTACTACGATGCCTACTACCTGCGCGCCCAGAAGGTTCGCACGCTCATCCGGCAGGATTTCACAAACGCCTTTGAAAAAGTGGACGCCCTCATCTGCCCGACATCTCCCGATGCGGCCTTCAAAATCGGCGAGCGCGTGGACGACCCGCTCCGCATGTATTTGGCGGATATTTTCACCATCGCCACCACCCTCGCCGGAATCTGCGGCATCAGGGTGCCGTGTGGATTCATCGAGGAGGGCGGCTCAAAGCTTCCTGTCGGGCTGCAATTTCTCGGCAAGGCGCTGGATGAAACCCGCCTGCTGGGAATCGCCGATGCCTACGAGACGGCTTCAGGTTTTTCGAGCCAGCGCCCGCCGGGCGTCTGACCACCATTGCTCCGCTTGTGTCACGAAAAGTTCACAAGCGGCAGATTGTGGGCGGCCCGGAAGCTGAAAAAATCCCGCCATGCCAAAAGAAACCGACGACCTTCACCAACGAATCCGCCAAGAAATCCTCGACAATCTGGACGAGGAATTGGAACTCGAACTGGAGGAGACAGTCGGCCCCGGGGCGGGCAATGCAGATTCAAAAGCCACCGACCACGCGTTCCGCCAAACCTATTTCCGCGAACTCTTCCGCCTCCAGAGTGAGTTGGTGAAGCTCCAGGACTGGGTCGTAAAAACAGGGAAAAAGATCGTCATCATATTCGAAGGCCGCGATGCCGCAGGCAAAGGCGGAGTCATTAAACGCATTTCCCAACGGATGAACCCGCGCGTCTGCCGCGTGGCCGCGCTGCCTGCCCCGAACAGCCGTGAGCGGACGCAGTGGTATTTCCAGCGCTATGTCGCCCACCTCCCGGCGGCGGGCGAGATCGTTCTCTTCGACCGCAGTTGGTATAACCGCGCCGGCGTCGAGCGGGTCATGGGCTTCTGTTCCGTCGAGGAATACGGACAATTTTTCAACGATGTGCCGGAGTTTGAGAAGATGCTCGTGCGCTCCGGCATTCAGCTCATCAAATACTGGTTCTCGATCACAGACGCCGAGCAGGAATTCCGCTTCAACGCACGCATCCAGGATCCCCTGAAGCAGTGGAAACTCAGCCCGATGGACCTCGAATCGCGCACCCGCTGGGAGGACTATACCAAAGCCAAGGAAGTCATGCTCGAGCGCACGAGCATCCCGGAGGCTCCATGGCGGGTCGTTCATGCGGTGGATAAAAAGAAGGCCCGCTTGAACTGTATCGCGCACCTTCTCAGCCAAGTCCCTTACGAAGCGGTGCCTCACGCCCCGATCACTCTGCCCGCGCGAATCCACCATCCCGATTACCATCGGCACGATGTTCCCATGGAAATGTGGGTTCCCGAGGTTTACTGATCGCTTGGAGAGCACTTCACCCCCATTGCCAAATCCAACCTGCGACATTTGATTTCCCTTCGTTGAAACCGGAAAATCCATTCCACATCGCTCCCGACGAATCCGCGCCGGATGCCGCCGCAGTGCATCATTTTGTTTGCAGGGGCTCCTTTGAAATCAAACCCCGCACCTTCCCGGGCCTGAGCGTCCGGAGGATCGAGTCGGAATCCAGCCAATGCGATTTTTACGACACCCATGTGTGGAGCCTCTGGTTCGGCAACGCCATTCTGGCGAATGAAAATGGATGGAAGCACCAGGCGGGCGACGAGTTGTTTCGATCTGCCGATACCCCGCAAACCCCAAAATTCGCGGAGGATTTTCCGGACGGACCGCTGCGCGCGCGACTGGGCGACTTGACGGATATTCGTGCTTTGCGGAAGACGGCTTCGGTGAATTTGCAGCGGGATTTTTTTGAAGCCCATGACGCATCGCGCCGCATTGTCTTGCGGCTTTCGGTTTGCCGGATTGCGACCACAAGATCGCGAAAAGTTCGGACAACCCTGGTCGAGGTCCTTCCTGTCGCCGGCGTGAAATTCGACATGGGAACGGTTGTTCAGGCTTTGGCGACCGCCGGTTGTCGTCCGACCCACGAGAATCTTGTCCAGGAAGCCTACAAAATCTGCCGGGTGCGCCCTGCGCCCTACTCGCTGAAACTGCGGCTCGCCTTTGCTCCCGAGACGCATGCCCGCACCGTCCTGCTCGAAATTTTCAGCAGCCTGCTCTCCATCGCGCGCTGGAACGAGGAAGGCATCATCAAAGACATCGACACGGAATTTCTCCACGACTACCGCGTCTCTCTCCGCAAACTCCGCTCGGTGACAGGTCAGGTGAAAGGCGTTTTCCCCGAGCACCTCACCGAAGCATGGAAGAAACAAATCGGCGACCTTTGCCGCAGAACCAATGCCCTCCGCGATTTCGATGTCTATCTCCTCTCACGCCGTCGTCTGGAAAACATGCTCCCCGAGGAGCTTCGCGGGGGTCTGGAATCCTTCTTCGAGGCACTCCGCACCGAGCGCGAGGTCGAGGCCGCGCAGGTTGCTGATTTCTTGAGTTCCGCCTCCTACAAAAACCAAATCGCGACGCTTCAAGATGCGTGGGCCTCCTCGCATTCGATCGAGCCCTCCCCGAACTCCGCGCGTCCAATTCTGGAGGTCGCTGGCGAGCGGATTTACAAACGCTTCCGCCGCATTCGCAAAACCAGCAAATCGATCACTTCCGAAACTCCGGACTCGATGATCCATTCGATTCGCATCGACTGCAAAAAAATGCGCTACCTCCTGGAGTGTTTCGGCCAACTCTTCGCGCCGGACTCGGTGGATCTCCTCGCCTCCGGATTGTCGAAACTCCAAAACCGTCTCGGCCGCTACAACGACACATCGCTGCAGCAGGATTACCTCCTGCAACACGCCGGGCGGCATTTGGAATCCGGCGACACCCACCTGGCCCTCTCCCTCGGCGGACTCATCGGCAGCCTCCACCACGAACATGCCGCCCTCCGCGAAAAACTCTGCGCTTCGCTCGAAGCCTTCTCGCGCGGCGCCAATGCCCGCCGGGCGGCATCCCTCGCGAAGAAGGAAGAAAAATAG
>CANKXQ010000232.1 GCA_947487745.1 Spartobacteria bacterium
CAGGCTGGCACGGGCGCGGTCGTTTGAGAGGCCCATGGCTTTTAGGACATGCGAGGGATTCACCGATCCGCTGGTGCAAGCGGAGCCAGCGGAGCAGCAGAGCCCCTTCTCATCGAGGAGAATCAAAGCGCCTTCGCTCTCGACGCCCTCGAAAGAGATATTCGTTGTATTGGGCAATCGGCGCACGGTGTCACCATTCACTGATGCTCCCGGGATCGAAGCCAGCAGGCTCGACTCCAAGCGGTCGCGGAGTGTGGAGTTCACGCCCTGCGCGAGATGCGATGCCGCCAACTCGGCGGCCTTGCCGAAACCGACGATCGAGGCGACATTTTGCGTCCCTCCTCGCCGTCCCTCCTCCTGACTGCCACGCAGCAGCGGGGTGAATTTGACGCGACGGCTCACATATAGGCCGCCCACGCCCTTCGGCGCATAAATTTTGTGTCCTGAAAAACTCACGAATTGCGCACCCATGCCTTCCAGCACAAGAGGCAACTTTCCGAATGCCTGAACGGCATCGATGTGGAGAAGGGTTTTCTTTTTTTGCGTGAGTGCTGCGATTTCCTCCACGGGAAAAAGCACACCGGTCTCGTTGTTTGCCCAAAGGAGCGAAACAATGGCCGTATCCGGACGAATCGAAGCCTCCAACTCCGCCATGTCGAGATGGCCGTCGGCATTTACCGGCAGCCAAGTGATCTCATAACCACGCCGGGCGAGGTATTCGCAGAGCTTGATCGTCGCGCTGTGCTCGACCGCGCTGGTGACGATGTGGCGTTTGTCGGGATCAAGCGCCAATGCCGACTGGATGGCCGTATTGATCGACTCCGTGCCGCAGCTTGTAAAAAGAATCTCGCCACTCTGGCAGCCCGCGAGCGCCGCCACGCGATCCCTCGCCTCTGCGAGAGCCGCCGCCGCCTCGCGACCGAGACGGTAGGCGCTGGAGGGATTTCCATACCCGCAGCGCAGCCAGGGTTCCATGGCATCGAAAACCTCGGGAGCCACTTGCGTCGTGGCATTGTTATCAAGATAGATCACTGAACTCATGTTTGATGATTTTGAAGTATCTTTTACGCTGCGTCATTGCAACCCATGCGTGAACTGGAGCGTGTCATCATTCCCGAGATTCTGGATTCCCTGAATCCGGCAGATCCCCGAGCCATTCGGAGCCGCAGGGATTTGAGATTGATAGACCTTTACCTCGGCAACTCCCGCTGGATCGTTCGCCAGCTCAAGAGACAAACTCCTGCCCCGGCCCAAATCATTGAAATCGGAGCCGGCGAGGGCGACCTGTGCCGCAAAATCCAAACCTCGCTCCCCTCCTCCGCCGTGACCGGCCTCGACCTTATCCAACGGCCAGCCAACCTGCCGAGCGACATCCAGTGGATCGGTGGGGATTTTTTTCAAACCCTGCCAAACATCGACGCGGATGCCTGCATCGGCAGCCTCATCCTGCACCATTTTTCCAACGAAGCGCTGCGCGAGCTCGGCGTGCGCCTGCAATCATTCCGCAGCCTCACCTTCTGCGAACCACTCCGCTCCCGCCTGCCGCTTTTCCTCTCCAAACTCTCCTGCCCATTCCTAAGCGAAGTGACCCACCACGATATGCCCGCAAGCATCCGCGCCGGCTTCCGCCCGCGCGAACTCCCAGCCCTCCTCGGCCTGGATTCGAACAAATGGATCGTCAGGGAATCCTCCCACTGGCGCGGGGCTCTGCGGCTCGCGGCCTCGCAGCGTTGAAAAAACGCCTGCAGCCATCGCGGGCGTGCGCGAGCGCCGTGTCGCAAGTCCAAAGTCTGAGAAAGCAGCTTGTCTCCCTTCGGCTCCAAGCGCGTTCGCGCAGGTGTCCCTCTGCGATCGTTCCAGCGGCAACCTCATCCAGAATACTGCGGGTCTTGCTCCCAAATATGTCAATGTGCGGGACGACCCTTGTTCATTTTCCTTCCAACTCCTGCCGAATTTCCGCCAGAGTCCGGCGCTCGCTTTGCAGGCTGCGAATGCGCTTAACCCGCTCGGCCATTTCGGGCTCGAAAAGTTGATATCCAGCTGCCGTCGTCTCCGCCGAATCCAGCAAGCCCTCCTTCATCCAATGCCGCAGAGTGGCGTGGGTCTCCCCCGTTTTTTTGGCGAGATCGCCGATCCGGAGCAAGCGCGCGGAATCCTCCACTTTGGGTTCTTCACCACCAAGAGCCTGAAAGTAAATACCGAAAGAACGATCCACGCTGCGCGCAATGATTTTCAAATAGTCCTCCCTGCTCCCGCCAAGCTGAGCTTTTTCCAGCGATTTCAAATACGGCACCCGATCCCGTTTGCGGATAAGCGCCGGGGGATACCCGTGTTGTAAAAGAATCAGATTCATGAGCAAACGCGCCGTCCGCCCATTACCATCGATGAAGGGATGGATCGTAACCAACCGATAGTGGGCCTCCGCAGCGAGTTCGACCGGATGGCTGCTCGTCATGGCACTCAATTCCCCGAAAAACTCGGACATCAACCCGGGCACTTTCGCGGGATTTGGCAAAACAACCCCCGAACCCGAAATTCGCACTGGTATCGACCTGTAACGCCCGGCATTTGCGTCATCGATACCATGCAAGATCATGCCATGCAGGTCCAATAGCGTGTGTTCCGTAAGGGAATGAACCTGCGAACGAGCGATTTCCACCACCTTCCGGAGAGCGCCTGCGTGGTTGGTCGCCTCCAGATGCTCAACCAAGGACTTCCCACCCACAGTCAACCCCTTCTCTACCACCACCGCCGTCTCCAAGCGCGTCAGCGTATTTCCCTCCAGCGCATTACTGGTGTAGGTCAACTCAATCAAAAACCAACGCTCCAAATTCTCGAGCACCTTCACTGGAAAAGGCCGAAACTCTTCAAGCTTACGCTTTTTCTCGGTGATGAAATCAATATTCATAGAATAAACCATAAACCATCACCTAATGGTTTCAATGTTTTTTGAAGTGACAGCGTGATTTTCCATTAATCAAGAGTTCTTGTGCTGCCAACTGCGTCAAATCCGTTTACGAAGTAGAGTAG
>CANKXQ010000233.1 GCA_947487745.1 Spartobacteria bacterium
TTTACAAAAATCACACCTGGATTCGAAGTAGGCGAGAGCGACTTTATCTGAAAAAAATCTAAACAAGGCGGCAGAAAGATTACAGAACTTGCCGGAAAGTCACTCTCTTTCCTTAAAAAAAAGCGAGCGACTTTTCAGTCAGCAATTACCGCCAGAAGCCCGACAAATCTCGCCGCGCTGGATACGCCCGAGCGCATCGTAGGCGGCGTATTTATACATCTCGGAGAGAGTCGGATAATTAAAACAGATGTTGATGAAAAAATCTGCTTTTTGACCCAGCAGAAGGGCGGCGAGGCCGGTGTGAACGAGGTCTGTTGCCTGCTCACCGATGCAGTGAACACCAACGAGGCTCATATCCTCAGCGCGGAAGAGGAGCTTTAAAAAACCCTCATGGTCGCCAATGATGAAACCGCGCGTGTTGCGCGCGTAGGTGGTTTTCCCAATGACATAGTCGCTGCCTTTTTCGCGAAGCGACTCCTCGGTCTCCCCGGCAGACGAGCACTCGGGGATCGTATAAATGCCAAGGGGCAGAATGCGGGCGAGACCGGTTTTGTATTTGAGGTCGAAGGCATGACACATGGCGATGCGTGCCTGCTCCATGGAGGTGGAAGCTAGTGAGGGAAAGCCGATCACATCCCCAGCCGCGTAGATGTTTGAGACATCCGTTTGGTAATGTTCATTGACCTTCAAAAGACCGCGCTTGTCGGGTGAGATGCCGATTTTATCAAGGCCGAGGAACGCGGTATTCCCTTGGCGACCGGATGCCGAGAGAATGGCGTCGAACGAGGCAGATCCAGGTTTTTTGAACTCGACCTCAAGCTTTGCCGCGGAGCGGATCGACTGCACGGAATCGCCAAGCAAAAGCTGGATACCCATCGCGATCATAGCGCTCTGGAGTGCCTCGGAGACTTCCGGATCAAGAAAGCCCAGCAAGCGATCCCGGCCGTCAATAAGTGTCACCCGCACTCCCAGAGCGGCGAAGATACAGGCGTATTCGCTGCCGATCCCTCCGCCGCCAATAACGAGGAGGCTGTCAGGAAGTTCCCCGATATTGAGAATCGTATCCGAGTCGAAAAGGCGGGCATCCTGCCAAGGATAGTCCGCCGGGCGGTGGGGGTGCGTCCCCGTCGCAAGGAGGATCGTTGTCGCGGTGAGAGTGGTGGATGTGCCATCCGAACCTTGAATCTGCACCGTGTTGGCATCCAACAAAGACCCGACTCCCTTGTATGAGCTGACACCATGGCGCTCCATATTCGAGTCGATGCGGGCACGCTCCTCAGCGCGCACATTGTGAAAATGGGCGAGGAAACCTGCGGCGTTGATGCGTTGATCGGGAGCGAAGCCGAGCCCATAGAGTTCGCGCTTACGGAATCCCGAAAGGTAGAGCGCCGTCTCACGGAGCGTCTTGGAGGGGAGAGTTCCTGTATTTGCAGCAGCACCACCGGGAAATGGTTCCCGCTCGATGAGTGCGACCTTTTTTCCAAAATAAGCCGCCTGCGCAGCACCCTTCTCGCCGGCTGGGCCGGAGCCAATGACAATGAGGTCGTAGTGCATTCGTCCAGTGATGCAAACGCACATCTTCTTGTTGACAAGTTTTTTTTAAAAACCTGTAAAAAAAATTCAATCCGTGTTGCCGAAAAGGCCGCTGGAAGATATTTTTCTCCGCCTCTTTTAAAAATATGCGCAAAAAAATTATCGCCGCCAACTGGAAGATGAACATGACCGTGGCTGAAACGGTCAGCTACCTTGAAAACTTCCGCAGCCATGTGGACGAGGTCAATGGTGTGGAAATCGTCATCGCTCCGCCATTCACCGCCATCGCGAAACTTTCCGATCTCCTCGGTGGCTCGCAAAAAATCCGCCTCGGGGCGCAGAATATGTATTTCGAGATGTCGGGTGCCTACACAGGTGAGGTCAGCCCCGCCATGCTACGCGAGCTTTTCGTGCGTTATGTTATCCTGGGCCACAGCGAACGCCGCCAGATTTTCGGAGAGACGGACGCCCTCGTTAACAAAAAAGTCCTAACCGCCCTGGCCAGCGGCCTTCGCCCGATCCTCTGCGTCGGGGAGACTCTGGAGGAGCGCGATGCCGGTCGTGAAAAAGAAATCCTGGAAACTCAACTCCGCGGAAGCCTCGCAGGTGTCACCGCAGCCCAAATGAACGATGTGGTGATCGCCTACGAACCCGTCTGGGCCATCGGAACAGGCCGGAATGCCACTCCCGAGCAGGCGCAGGATGCCCACGCCCATGTGCGCACCGTGCTTGCGGAACTCACAGATGCCGCCACCGCCTCGAAGGTGCGAATTCAATACGGCGGCAGCGTCAAGCCCGCCAACGCTCCGACACTCCTGAGCCAACCCGACATCGATGGCGCTCTCGTCGGCGGCGCAAGCCTCGAAGCCCTCGCCTTCTCGGAAATCGTCAAAGCAGCCGTTGAAAAATAATTTCCCGTTTTTTGAGTTGGTCGCCCGCTGTTCCAAAGGTCGGGTGCAACGCTCTGAAATAATTGGGATTTGCATGAACTCCCGCTTTGAGGGATGTTTTTGCCCTTTTTGAAAATGACAGATTCGGAAATCCGACAAACTGCGGGCGCTGTCCCGGTGGACAACCTGCGCGTGGCAGGGGTGACGCGCCTCATCTCACCCGCACAAATCAAATCCCAATTTCCTGCGAGCACCAGGCAGCTACAATTGGTATCGAGCGCCCGTGCGGCATCCCGTGCGATTTTGAGCGGCGAGGATGAGCGCATGCTTGTCATTGTCGGCCCCTGCTCGATCCATGATCCCGTTTCTGCCTTGGAATACGCCAAGCGCTTGGCTGATCTGAACCAAGAGGTTTCCGACCGGTTCCTCATCGTCATGCGTGTTTATTTTGAGAAGCCGCGCACCACCGTCGGCTGGAAGGGCCTCATTAACGACCCTCACTTGGATGAGTCCTTCGACATCAGCTCCGGCCTCATACTCGCTCGCACGCTACTACTCGACATCTTGGATTTGGGACTCCCCAC
>CANKXQ010000234.1 GCA_947487745.1 Spartobacteria bacterium
CTCGATGAAGACAACGCCGGCTAGAGCGGCATGGAATGTCGTTCCGCAGCCAGTGAGGATGATACGCTTCAGCTCCCGGAGTTGTTCGTTCGTGCGATGAAGGCCTGTGAAACGGGCAGTGGATTCCTCGGGAATCAATCGGCCCTTCATGGCTTCGCGCAGAGTTTCAGGTTGCTCATGGATTTCCTTGAGCATGTGGTGTGGAAAAAGCCCTTTCCCTGTGGCGCGCGCCTCCACCTCGATTTTTCGGAGCTTCGGCGCCGTGGCCGTGCCGCCTGACACAGTGGCCAGATGGAAGGACTCGCCATCAAGCGCGGCGATGTCCTGATCCTTCAGGTAGATGATATCCTGCACCCAGCCATCCAAGGCTGCGGCATCGCTGGCAATGAATTGGGCATCCTTTCCGATGCCCAGCACCAGTGGACTCCCGCTGCGTGCGGCGGCTAGGAACCGTCCGAGATCCGCATGGATGACGGCGATGGCATAAGTGCCGCGCACATGGCGCAGGGCTTCCTGCATCGCATGAAGTAGCGCTGAACGGTTTCGGTCTGCATTTTGATCAAATGCCTCGCCTATCAGGTGGGCAAGCACCTCGGTATCCGTCTGCGAACGGAAGACATGGCCCCGGCCGGTCAATTCGTCCCGGAGATGCTTATGGTTTTCCACAACGCCGTTGTGAACGAGAGCCAGTCTGCCTGAGGCGTCGAGATGAGGATGGGCGTTCTCGGTGGTCACACTTCCGTGGGTGGCCCATCGCGTGTGGCTGATGCCGGGATTCCCTTGCACGGGATTCCGCGCCACTTCGTCCACAAGCTGCGAGACACCTCCCACGGCCTTGCGTGTTTGAATTTCATTTCCGCTCACGACAGCCACACCAGCCGAGTCGTAGCCACGATATTCCAGACGACCCAGCCCCTCCAAAAGGAAGGGCAGGGTGTCTGTTTTTCCAATCGTTCCAACAATTCCACACATGACAGGTTTTGGTTACTTCAAGTTGCCGCTGAGCGGAGTGAAGGTGAAGCCGAGCTCCTGAAGACCGATCACCGTTTTGCGAAGTTCCTCAGGGTCCAAATACCAGTGGAAGTAGAATCCCGCCCAACCATCGCGGACAACTTTCAGAGCCTTGGCGCGTTTCAGCAAATCCTCCGATGTCGTGGGTGGCTGCAGTTCATACCAGCCAAAGGGATCGATGTAGCCGATCGTCTCCGGCATGCGCTTGAGACCATAGGTGTCGCGGTAGATGTAGGGCGAATTCAACTCTGTTGCCTGAGTTTTCCCCGCTGCGTCGTTGAAGAAGAAAATACCACGATCACAGGCAAACGGGTGAATGCTTGCGAAGACCTTGTAGTCCACCGGCGATGCCAAATAGTGCGGCGTGAGCCAGCCGACGGGGTTGAATCCCGCGTTCTTCAAGATGTTCAAACCACGGTTCACCCGGTTGCGGGCCCAGCTTGCCGAGTCCCCGGGGATAGCGCCGACAAGCGTGAGAAACCCCTGCTCATCTGCGGTGACGCGGTAGAATTCATAATCATCGCCGCTCACGCCGGTGTAGGGATTCATGATGCCATCAATCTGGTGCGTGGTGCCGTGCTGGAGAACCTGGCCGCCCTCGCTGACCCAGCGCCGCATCTCTGCGGATACCTGCGAGTTTTTGGTGATGCGGACATTTTCACTCACGCCATCATTGTAGATACCGGACCAATCCCGATATTCCGGGATCAGGCTGATGGTGAACGGCACATTCAAGTCGGCGAGGACATTGCCGAGAGATTTGAGTGTCGGCAGGTCGGAGACGGCGGCCACATCCTCGATGCGGAAGTAGGCGCGGTGGTTTTCCTCATGATAAATCCCAAGCATGTCGTGCAGAAGATCTGCAAAGGCGAGCGAGCGATTCTCGAAGGTCGTCGAGATCATCGGCATGTCGGCGACGAACCAGAATTTCCCGCTTTGCACAATGTAGGGCCACTCGGTTCCGCCCTCATCCAAACACACCGCATGGACGATGGCTTTCGACGGTTCGGTGATGCGCATGCGGCTGAAGCCGGCATCGAACGGATCCTTTTCCAGATTCGTGTTTTTATAAACGACCGTGGGATGTTTCTCGCCGGAGTAGGACTCAAGCTGAAATCCGTAGCGATCGCTGAATTGTGTGCGCGGTGCGTAGTTCGAAAGGTCCCACGCATAACGCCACAGGTTCACACCCATCCACACGAAGGGCTTCACGGTGTTCTCCAGATCGGTCTGGAATGCCGCAGGCAGTGGCGATTCGTTCCACACGGAGGCGACATAAAATGCCGCGTCATTGGCAGCGATATCACCAGATTTGTAATTCGCCAGTGGCGTGCGAGTCACCTTGGCATCAAAGTGCCCAAGGAGATTTTGCAGCTTGAGCGAGTAGATTTCCCCCAGCCAACCCCACTGGCCGTCATTGTCATAGACAACAAGGATGTTGGGTGTTGCTGGCAGTGTTTGGCTCTGCATTGGGGGAGGTGCGAGCAAAACCACTGCGGTGACGACCAAGGCGACGAGGCATCCACAGGGAATGACCATCGACAAGGATGAGAGTGTTTTAGGTTTTGCGTTCATAATTTTGATTTTCCTGACGCTTGAACTTCACGGTGGGCGATGTGCCCTGCCATGGGGTCAAAGCCCGAGCGTTCCCTGCGGCGAACGGAAAAAACTTTATGTCGAGGCGGTTTTCGCATCCGATCCGCGCACTCGATTCCGGACATTGGAAACATCTCTTCACTTTCAACTCGACGCACTCGCCAGCGGCACACGCGCGCGGGCGGCAACCTTCCGCACCTTGCACAACGAGGTTCGCACGCCCCTCTTCATGCCGGTGGGCACTCATGCGACGGTCAAAGCTCAGACGCAGGAATTTTTGCACGATTCCGGCTCGCAGATTCTGCTGGCGAATACCTACCACTTGCTGCTGCGTCCCGGAGCAGAGGTCTTCCGCCGCGTCGGAGGCATTCACCAGTTCATGAACTGGGAGCGGTCG